>CAMBTK010000004.1 GCA_945870785.1 Sulfurimonas crateris | reverse complement strand
GTTCTCTCTGCAAGTTTGCGTACTTCATCAGCAACAACAGCAAAACCACGTCCATGCTCACCAGCACGAGCTGCTTCAATCGCAGCATTTAGAGCTAGAAGGTTTGTTTGGTCTGCTATATCTGAGATGATTTCAAGAACATTTTTAACCTCACTTGCTTCACGGGAGAGAGTCTGCATTCTATCAGAGAGTTCTACTTCAAGTTGAGCACTTTGTGAAACTTTTTGACTAAGAGAGACTATCTCATCTCTTGCCATGTCAAGGTTTTGGTTTGCTTTTAATATCTCTTTTTTACTCTCTTGCGCATCACTTATCGCTTGTGAAATCTCATCTTTAATGTTGTGAGCTTTTTTAGTTGCCTCGTCTATGATAGTTACAGATTTCTCAACACTCTCTCCAACACCCATAGCCGTAGTTGATAGCTCGTGAGAGATAGAAGCGTTTTCGCTTGAGGATTGTTTTGAGGTTTCTATGAGGTCTTTTAGAGTTGAAATAAGTGCATTAAAACTGTGTGCCATTTGTGATAGTTCCAAAGGTGCATTTTCATCAACTTTTATAGTTAAGTTTTTATTATCGCCTATATTTAAAAGAGAGGTTTTAAATCTTTCTATAGGTTTTACTAAACTTACATTTACAACAAAGATTGATATTGCAATAATAATAATAAGCAGGATTAGCGAATCAATGATTAAAGTATTTCTTATCTCATTTGCAGATGCTACAACCTCCTCTTCACCTATTCTTGAAATGATAGCCCATTTAAGGTCCTCTCCTATTTGAATGCTAGAGTAAGAAAATATAACGCTACTGCCATCAAAACCTACTGATGTAACGTTTCCAGTTTTTCCTTCAAGAGCGTTACGAGTCGCTTCTGTATCAGCAGATCCAGTAGATGGATTTGCAAAAGATGCTCTTACTGAGTGGGTATCTTTTCTTAAGAAGCTATCACTTCTCATAAGTTTGTCAGTACCAACTAGATAGTCATCTTGAGTTATAGCACTTTCGGCTTCTCTATAGTTCATAACTTTACTTATTGCACTATTTGAGATTTGGAATATTAAAACAGCTTTAATTTCTCCATCTACTTTTATAGGTGTTGATAGAAACATTGATGGCTCATTGTTGCTTGGTGCGTAAGGCTTCATATCTATAAAAGTAGGGCGATTGTTTTTTAGGGCTTCTCTGTATGCCATGCCCAAAGAGCTATCTTTTAGTGAACCATGAGTAAGATTTGCTCCATTGTCAGACTCTTTTGCCGCAGTATACATAACATGACCATGTTTTGAACACACAACAAATATATCACTATAACCATAATCTTTTATATAAGCTTGAAAATATGCCTCATGAGGAGCAATTTCAGCTAATGCCATCTGGTTTTTAACTGGATAATCATCTTCACCTTGAACATCTAGTTCATTATGGACTCTTATAAGTGAGCTAGCGAGCTCAGCCAAATCCTTAGACCTTGAGAGAACCTCAATATCCTTTACTTTTGCTTGGAAAAAATTATCAATTTGAGCTTTTTTAAGATCCCTTCCTTTTGATAGTTGAGAGATATTTTTACTAAGAAGCGCTTCTTTGCTTTTTGAACTAGCTATTGAAGTAGATATTAAAGCTAACACAGCTAACGAGGCAACTACTAACAGGATTACCTGCATTTTTATAGACATTTTTTTCATTTCTTTGACTCCGTTAATATTAATTAGCGTGAATCTTAACATGGTAGTTGTAAAAATACGTCATATTTTATTTTAACTTTTAAAAACTTCTAAAAACTGTTCCCCAAAGAGTTGAAATTTTTTCTCAGCAACTCCATTTACTTGCAACATGCTCTCTTTATCGGTTGGTTTTGCAACAGAGAGATTTTTCAGCACCTTGTCTGTGAAGACTATGTAGGCTGGAACATTTAGCAAACCAGCGATTTGTGAGCGTTTTATTTTTAGTTTCTCAAAGAGCTCTGCATCAAAATCCTCTGCATCTCCAAGTTTGACCTTTTTTGCTTTATCGCTTATGTTTAATCTTGAAGCTCTTATTAAAACCTCTTTTTTGCCTCTTAGTATCTCTGCTGCTTCTTGAGTGAGCTTGAGAGTGCTAAATTCGCCTAGATATAGTATCTTTAGCTCTATGAGCCTCTCTAAGATTACAAACCAAACTTTTTTATCTCTGCTCTGTCCAATCCCATAAACAGAGAGTTTATCGGCACTGTTTGCTAGGAGTTTTTGCTCTTTTGAACCTCTTAAAATATCTATAATGTAGTTCTTTCCAAAGTTTTGCTCTGTTTTGTAGATGGCACTCAAAATCATCTGTGCTTCTTTGGTTATGCTCTCTCTTATCTCTTTTGAGTTTGCGCAGTTATCGCATCTAGTTAGACACTCATCAAGAGTATCTTCAAAGTACTCAGCTATCTGCTTGTGAAAACAGATTTCACTCGTTGCGTATTTGTAGATAGTCTCTATTTTTTTGCCTAAATGCTCTTTGTATTCACTATTTTGTATATCATCTAAAAATCTTTTGTGTTGGGCAAGGTCTGCTGCATTAAAGAGCATCAAAACCTCTGCTTCATCGCCATCACGCCCAGCTCTGCCTATCTCTTGATAATAGTTCTCTAGCGATTTTGGAAGTGACATATGAGCTACAAAACGGATATCGCTCTTATCTATGCCCATTCCAAAAGCGATAGTGGCAACCATGATATTTATCTTGTCATTTACAAAAATTTTGAAGTTTTGCTCTCTTACGTGTTGAGGCAAACCTGCGTGATATGGAAGAGATTTGTAACCGCTTTTATTTAGAGCGACACTTAGCTCCTCTGCCTTTTTTCTTGAGCTTACGTAGATGATTCCGCTCTCATTTTTATGTCTTGATAAAAATATTTTAAGTTGCTCATATCCATTTGCAACTCTGCGCTCAAGGGAGATAAAGATGTTTTTGCGAAATATTTTCCCTTTTAGAAGAAGCGGATTGTGAAATCTCAACTCCCGTAAAATATCCTCGGTTACATGTTTGGTTGATGTAGCGGTAAATGCGCAGATTGGAGCTCTTGGGAAGTTTGCTCTTAAGTTTCCCAAAGCTCTGTAATCATCCCTAAACTCATGTCCCCATTGCGAGATACAGTGCGCTTCATCGACTACAAAAAAGTTTATCTTTAACCCTCTAAGCATTGTGGTTGTGGCTTGATTGTTTAGACGCTCAGGAGAGAGATATAAAAACTTTAACTCTCCATTTTGCGCTTGGGCGATTATCTCATCTACCTCCTCTTTGCTTTGTGCAGAGCTTATCATCTGCGCACTCATCCCTTGCGCTCTAAGTGAAGAGACTTGGTCTTGCATAAGTGCAATAAGTGGCGATATAACTATGCTTATGCCATCCATTAGAAGTGTAGGGAGTTGATAAACAAGCGATTTTCCACCGCCTGTTGGTAAAATCATAAGCAAATCACGAGAGCTTAAGATGGCATCGACTCCATCTTCTTGAAGCTCTCTAAAACTGTTATGCCCAAAGTTCTCTTTGAGTAGTTTGTATTTCATCAATATCTAGCTGATATAGCGTCAACTTCGTCCCATGAGAGAGAGTTTTTTTTATGAGAGATGATGTGCGCAACATAACGGGCAAACATATCGGTCTCTATATTTACCTTTGAGCCTCTTTTATAGTTTCTAAAGAGTGTCTCTTTCATGGTGTGGGGAATGATAGTTAGACGGAAGCTATCATCAAAAACCTCATTTACAGTAAGGCTGATTCCATCAACTGTGATAGAGCCTTTGGGGATGATATATGCGATAAATTTTTTATCTATTTTTATAAAGACGTCATACGAGTTGCCACTGTTTTTTATCTCTTTTATCTCGCCGATAGCGTCAACATGGCCTTGAACTATATGCCCCTCAAATCTATCGCCCATCATCATGGCTGGTTCTATATGAACTTCGTTTTTGTAGTTATCCATCGCCAAGACTCTTTGGCTCTCAGGGGATAGCTCAACACTAAAACCATCATTTGAAATCTCTATAACTGTCAAACATGCCCCATTTATTGCGATAGAGTCACCAATTGACGCTTTGTGTTTTGCTCTAATGCTTAGTTTACTTCCGCTCAAACTTTTAACATCTGCTATCTCTCTTATGAGTCCTGTGAACATTTGTTATCTCTCTTCCCATTTTATAATATCGAGTAAGATTATCTCTTCATTTTTTTCATTTATAAGATATGGCATACAATATCCTTTAAAAATAAAATCTCTAATATACTCATCTTCAAAGTAGATAGATTTTCTAAATTTTAATGGCATAAAGATTAGATTATTTGCGTCTCTTATGAGAGAATTTTTAAAAATATTGGCTCTATTTTTACTATCTTTTGAGATAAACAAAAGTATTTGAGAGAGGTTGTCTTTAAAATCTTTACTGGCTACAACTTTTTTAAGCATTTTTAATTATGCTATCCATTTCATCCCAAAAATTAGTATCTAACTCACAAAGATTATCTCTAGATTCTATTACTTTGCTATGTATTTTATGAAGTGATTCTCTGTTTTTAGAAAAATTAATATCATCTATACTTGTAGTAACTTTAATCTCTTGTTTAAAAGAACTTAAAAAATTAAGTATTTTTGTAGCAATATCATTATCGTTCACATCTATAGCTATTTGCATAATTTTTCTTCCTTTTTCTAAAATTGTAGCATAATCAAAATACTATTTTGCCCTCTTCTTGAAGACCTTTTATAATCTCTTGCGCCTTTGCATGACCCTTGTAAGCGGCTTTTCTACATAAGTCCAGTGCCATGTCATGATCTTGTGCGCATCCAAAACCTTGGTCATAAAGTAGTCCAAGATTGTACAATCCCTCTGCAAGTCCGCCATCTGCGGCCCTTTTAAAGCATATAAAGCATCTTGCCTCATCTTTATGAACACCATGTCCCTCTTTGTATAAAACACCAAGGTTATTAAAAGAGGCTAGATGGGCTCTTTTTGCTCCCTCCTCATACCAAAAGGCAGCCTCTGAGAAGTTTTGTAAACAACCAAGCCCACGCTCTAACATAAGAGCTGTCTCATACATCGCTGGAACAACCTCTCTAGTTGCAGCTTCCATAAAAAAGTCATGCGCCTTAAACTGGTCATGCTCTACTCCGCCAAGACCGTTCATATATAAAATTCCTAAATTATAAAGAGCATAAGGCTGTTTAAGTTCAGCGGCTCTCTCGTAAAGAGAGAGAGCT
This sequence comes from Sulfurimonas crateris, assembly GCA_945870785.1. GTDB lineage: Bacteria > Campylobacterota > Campylobacteria > Campylobacterales > Sulfurimonadaceae > Sulfurimonas > Sulfurimonas crateris_B. The sequence goes on along the minus strand of CAMBTK010000004.1, from coordinate 52,356 downwards.
TTTTCTTCATCTATATCACACCCCTGCGCATTTTGGTACATGTAACCCAAAGATGCCATAGCATCGGCATTTCCTTCGTTTGAGAGTTGAGTGTAGAGTTTAAATGCACTCTCAAAATCTTTGTTGTTATATGCGTCGTGAGCTTTTTTTATCATTTGTGTAAACCATCTTTAAAATATATTGTGCAAATAATACTAAAAATTGATAAAATTGGGCTAAAACGACTCTTCTCTTAGCGCCTCAATAGCTTTAATAAACTTCTCTTTATCAAACCCATACTCACATATTAGCTCTATTGCTAAAGTAATATTTTTCTCTTCTAAAATACCTTCAACACTTATAGCAACACAGAGGATATGCAGGATTTTTTGCTCCATTGTTGAGGGGTTTTGTATATTTGAGATTAGTTTTACAAAACTCGTCTCAAACTCCCACTCTTCAAATAATAGAGATGCTATCTCATAACTATCGGAACCAAAGAACTCTTTTTCTGCCTTCAAAATAGAATTTTTTTGCCAAAGTTCTAAAAAATCAGAGCTTAGCTGATTTTTTACTATCTCATTTGAAGTTATTATTTTTCCGCTCTCCATTAAAAAAGCTACTGAAGATAGTGTTTGGATGTCCAGATTTTCATCCTTTAGCCACACCTTTAAAAATCTTGTTCGCAAGATGCATATTTTGTCAAACTCTTCAATAGAGATGCCATAAACTGACAAATCCAGAGGAAAAGATTTTTTTAAAACCGTAGCCATAATAATGCCTCTGACAACAGTTACTCCAAGCAGTGCAACACCATGTTCAATGGAAGCCACACTGCCCTTTAAGCCGTAATATGGGGAGTTTACAAGCTTTAAGATATTTGCACTCAAGAGAGGCTCTTCTTTTAGAGCGTTAACTAGCAAAGGCACATCTATCTCATGTGAAGAGAACAATTTTTGTATCTTTTTTACAGAGGAGGGAAGATTTGGGAATGAGTCTGGAATAGTTATCTTGTTCACTCACTCTCCCCTTTAATCGTATCGCAGATAAGAACAGTATCTCTTTTGTTAAATACACCCATGATATTGCTGGATTCTTGAAGATGTTCAACTATCTTGAAATCATCTTCCGCTGAAATGATGTAAGCTGGGGTTTGTATCTCTTTGCTTTCCATAAAAAATAGAACCTCTGAGCAGATGCCATCAATTAGGAAAAAGTCGAGTATCATCTTGTCATACTCATTTTTTTCTAAAAGCTCTTTTGCTTTGTTTATGGAGTTACTAACTGTAATGTTGTAGTATGGAAGAAGTTTCTCAACTAAGATTTTTACATACTCCTCACTATCTTCGACGATAAGGAGTTTTTCATTATCACTGTTTTTTGAAGCAAAAATTTCAACTTTTGTTAATTCAGTTTGTATAGGAATAGCAATATAAAAACAGCTTCCCTCATCAATAGTACTCTCTACCCAGATATTGCCACCGTGTAAATCTTCTACTATTTTCTTAGTTATAACAAGACCTAGCCCTGTCCCTTTTGAAGCAACTTGAAGATGGTTGTCTATCTGCGTAAATGGCGTAAAGAGTTGTGATATAGACTCTTTACTCATTCCAACACCATTATCGCAGATGGATAAAACATACTGATTTCTTTGCTTGTCAAACATTATAGAAAATGTTACCTCTCCGTCATTTGGAGTAAATTTGATTGCATTTGATAGTATGTTTATGAGTGATTGTTTCATAAGTTGTACATCTATAAAAAGTGCCAAAGATATATCTGATGGCATAACCAAAGAGATGTTTTTTGCCTCAGCAAGGGGAGAGATTATGATTGAAATCTCTTTTACAATGTCTGATATAAGTGTCATCTTTGGATGGTAGGAGAACTTTCCAGCTTCAAGTTTCGCAAAATCTAAAATGGTATTTACAAGGTTTAGCAGATTGTTTCCAGCTATGGATATTTTTTCTATGTAAGAGCGCATATTTTGCGGTATCTCTTCTCTTGTTTGAAGTATTTGCGAAAAGCCTATTATTGCATTTAATGGAGTTCGTAACTCATGTGACATATTTGCCAAAAACATATCTTTTGAACGATTTGCAGACTCTGCTTTATCGGCAAAAACGGTGAGTTTATGCTCTTTTTCTCTGTTGATGAGTGTGATTTTTAAAATCTCTAAGAAAATATGTAAAATATCAAAAATAAACGAGTTATACGGAATTTGTTTAATATTTAAAGTTATAAATATTGTTGCGTTATTAAAAACTATTTTCTCAGAGATATCACCGTTTGTCATATTTTCTTTAGTAGTTACACTGTATGAATCAACTGCCCATGAAAGAGAGCCTTGCAAGGACTCTTTTAGTATGTTTTGGATGTAAGAGCATATCTCTTGTGGTTCATCAAAAGGGATAAATTTAGTTTCATTTAAAATATAACCATACTGTTGCATAAAGCGCATACCGCCATTGACGACTAAAAAGGTTAGTGATGATACTTTTTCAAATGGTTTGTTGATGTACTCAAAGAGTTTTTGAGATGTTTGGATTGTTTTGTTTAGGTACTCTTGTTGTGCATCTTTTGACAAATTTTTATCAATAGCGCTATATAAATCACCTACGTCTTGGTGGTATTTTTGATGCAACTCATCAATGGCAGAGATATCTACACTAAAGTAATCCATATCTAAAACCAAATTTTTTATATTAGAGGTAGTCTCATGAAATCTGCATGATAAAACATCGTTTGATGGAAGTTTTATTTTGCTGTTAGTGTCCAAAAGGCTGTTTTCATAATATTCAAGCAGAAGTTCATGTTTGCTTTTGTGTATAGATAACATTTCAAAAAGAGACTCAAGTGCGTCAATAAGAGCATTTTTTGAACTAGTTGCCTTTTGAGTATTATCATTTATAAACTCTTTTTGCATGATAAATTCAGCGATATGCAAAAATTTATATATAGTTTTTAAGCCTCTTTGCAGCTGATGATTTACCGAGGCGATATCTATGATAGATTGCATAATGAGCTCAAAAGATAAAGCTATTAAGTAACTGTTTGGTCTAACTGGAGAGTCCTTATAGGCTTGTTTTATCTTCTCAAAAAGCGCTTCATCAAAATCATCATTAAAGAGTGAAACAATAAACTGTGCCCTCATTCTCTTTAGCATAGGAATGTCTTTAGGGTCAATAAGTTTTGCAAAATCTGCATTTGATAAAAAATAGTCATAAATTTTATCTACTATCAAAGAGGATAGAGACTCCACATAAAGACCTATGCTTTTTCTATCTGATAAGACTTGCTCTGTTATGTTGAAGTTTTTTATGATTAATTCTAGAGAGTTATTCATTTTGTGCCTTTGTGATTGGTAATTTTATATAAAAACAGCTACCTTTTGCTTCTTGACTTGTCACTTCTATCACTCCATTATGAAGTTTGGCTATTTTCTGAGATATTACAAGCCCTAATCCTGTGCCTTTGATAGCGCTGTTTTGATGTTCTTGTATCTGAGAGAATGGTAAAAATAGTTTTTCAATCTGCTCTTGTGAGAGTCCAATTCCACTATCACATATCTTTATGATATGGTTTTTTTCATCCTCTTCGTATGATAAGGCAACTGTTGAGTTTTGATTTGAAAACTTAATGGCATTTGACAAAATATTTAAAATAACCTGTTTTAAGAGTTGCTCATCATAATTTATAGTGATGTTTGAAAAATAATCAGTTGTGATTTTTATCTCTTTTTTAAGAGCCTCATTCTCTAAAAGTAAAATAGTATCTTTTATAAGATCTTCTAAATAGATATCTTTTTTGTTAAGCTCTATCTTGCCTGATTCTATCTTGGAGAAGTCCAAAATATTGTTTACTATATTTAGCAGATGCTTTCCAGAAGCGTGAATTTTTTCTACAAATAGTTTTATGTTTTCTTGTGGCATATCACTCTTAGCCATTAAGATTTGAGAGAAACCTATAACTGCATTTAATGGAGTTCTAAGCTCATGGCTCATGGTTGCTAAAAATAGACTTTTTGCTTTTTCTGCACTAAGGGCTGCTATCATTGCATTTTCTAGCTCTGTGACATCTGTTCTTATTCCGATATACTCAATTATATTTTGATTTGAGTCGAGTATTGGGTTTATGATTGCTTTTGTCCAATATACTGTTTTATCTTTTGCTCTGTTTTGTATCTCTCCAAACCAAGGCTCTTTCTTATCTTTTATGGTGTGCCACAACTCTTTAAAAACTTCTGCATCAACATCAGGGTGCCTTATTATGTTGTGAGATTTTCCTAGTAGTTCATCTCTTGAGTATCCAGAAATCTTGCAAAACTCATCATTTACATATGTAATTATTCCGTGCTTGTCTGTTTTGGAGACTATAAAACTTCTATCTACGCTTGATTTGTACTGCTCAAGCAGAGATTGTGAGTTTGAGAACTCTTCATTTAGTTTGGTTGTAGAAGCTAAAATATTTTTTACAAAATTAAGAGTTATGCTCATAAGCGCAATAATCCCAATAGTTGAGAGTATAACAATCAGAGCTAATTTATAAAAAATAGCATTTAGTTTCTCATCGATAATGTTACTTATGTCATGAAATAGAGCATTTTCAACATCATTTAAAAGATTTATAGTTTGAGAGGCTTCATCAAACCAATAGTCTGGATTTGTTGCAAAATCTTTTTTATTGTTTGAGTTAGCCATTGTAAGTTCAATTATTGCAAATGTATTATCTATGCTCTTGCCCTTAAAAAGCTCTTCAAACTCATTTAAAAACTCACTAGAGATGCTATTTTTAAATGCAGAGATATTACGATTGTAGTTTTTTAAAAACTCCTCAACAGTTGAATTATCATCTCCTGTAAGCTCATTTTCTATAAAAACTTTATTTAGAGTAGCTCGGATAATTCCAAGAGACTCTTTGGCATTAGAGAGATAAACTAATGCTTGTACAAAGTTTCTGTTTTCTCTATCGTCCATAAAAGTTGGGATAGTTGCAACATAATTTAGAAGTAACTCTATTTTTTGAGAGTAATACTCTTTTATATAAGATATGGACTTACTCTTTAAATCCATATCTTTTCTTGTGGCATCTAGTTCATTGAGCAGATTTAATATAGTTTTATCTTTGAGTTGCTTCTTCTGGTATATATATTTTGCATCATCTAGCGCCTTGTTTAGGGCATCTCTTGCTAGTAGGAGTTTTGTATCTTGCTTATCTAGTTCATTTTTTGCTAAAAAACCACTGCTTACGCCTCTCTCTGTCTGCATGGCATGAACAACTTTTGAAATTGCTATTGATTCTAAGATATACCCTTTTGTAAGTTCAAAATTATTTTTTTCACTTAGGCTCTGTGATAGAATCATAAAAAATAGCAACAGAGTTAAGAGTGTAGGAACGATAGATAAAAAGAGAAGTTTGTATCTGATATTTAAAAAATTCATATCTTAATCTAAGAGAGAAACTTTTAGGACTTTATGCAACTCAGCCATATCGATTGGTTTTGATATATAGTAATCAAATCCTGCCATCAACAGTTTCTCTTTATCGCCTTGAATGGCAAAAGCAGTTACTGCTACTGTGGGAGTAGCAAGAAGAAGTTCGTTTTTTATCTTCTTTATAAGAGCATAGCCATCCATGACTGGCATATTTATATCGCTTAAAATTAAATCAAAAGAGTTCTCAGATAGTATGTCACAAGCTTCTTGTCCATTACTAGCCTTTAGTATCTTTGCATCTGGATATGATATTTTTATCATCTCTTCAAGTACGATGAGGTTAAACTCTTCATCTTCAACTAGTAAAAATCTCATCTGTACTCCTCAATCATGTTCATGATATGAGGTGCTTCATCGACATCAGTAAAACTGTCTCTTATCTCTAAAAAACTATCTAAATTATCAATAAAAAGATTTAGCAATATCGGGTCAAAGTGAGAGCCCTCCCCATCTTTCATTATCTCTAATGTCTTCTCTAAAGGGAAAGCATCTTTATAAACTCTCTTAGATGAGAGAGCGTCAAACACATCAACTATCGAGACAATTCGTGCATAAACATGTATATCTTCGCCACTTAGCCCCAGTGGGTAGCCAGAACCATTATACTTTTCATGATGCTGTTGCGCGATAATCTGCCCAGCTTTTATGATGGGGTATCTCTCTCCATCTTGAAGCATCAACCCTCCAATGGTAGTATGCTCTTTCATTAATTTGAACTCTTTATCATCAAGCTTTCCATGTTTTAGCAAAATAGCATCAGGGATTCCAATCTTGCCAATGTCATGAAGCGGAGAGGAGTATAAAAGGAGTTGCTCCTCCTCCTTGCCCATACCAGATAGTTTTCCAAGTAGCGCAGAGTAGTGGCTAATGCGTTTTATATGCATACCTGTTTCTAAATCTCTGTACTCACTAGCCATGCCAAGTCTTAGAGAGACCTCATACTCTGTCTCTTTGGCAACTTTTAGCGCAAGATTTAGTTGTGCTGTTCTTTGATTAACCAACTTATCCAAATTTGTATTTAACTCTTCAAGTGCTATTTGGCTCTTATGTAGTTTTGTATAGTTTAATGTACGTAGTTTTAACTCTACCGTATCAACAGGTTTTGCTAAAAAATCATTTGCACCAAGCGCTAAAGCTCTGTTTTTCTCTTCAGAGTTGGCAGTTACTATGATTACTGGAATTTTTGCAAAGTTTGGGTCATTTTTTACTTTTTCAAGCATTGCAAAACCATCCATAAGAGGCATTCTGAGGTCAAGCAGTATAACATTTGCATTTATAAGGGGTAGTTTTTCTAATGCATCTTGCCCATTTACAGCTTTTATAAGATTTATATTTAGTATATCCATAAAAGCTAACTCAATCAAGTCCAAATTAAAGGGCTCGTCATCAACAGCAAGAACAGTAATTGTATCCATAACCATAACCTCACAAATAATCTTTTTAAAATTGTAATCAAATCTATATTAATTCTAAATTGCTTAATGTAACAAAAGCTGTTAGCGTTGCCTTTAGTTACTGCATTTAACGCTAAGAGATTTTAAAAACTTCTAGCTATAATTTTAAAAATTGTTTATACAAATATATGGAACTAATATGAATTATGATGTAATTATTATCGGTGGCGGACATGCTGGAGTTGAGGCTTCTTTGGCCGCTGCTAGAATGGGAAACAGAACTTTGCTGATTTCAATGTTGGCGGAAAATGTGGGTGCTACAAGCTGTAATCCAGCAGTAGGCGGTTTGGCAAAAGGGCATTTAGTCCGTGAGATAGATGCTCTAGGCGGAGAGATGGCTCTCATTACCGATGAAGCTGGGATACAGTTTCGCATACTAAACCAGACAAAAGGTCCAGCAGTTCGGGGAAGCAGAGCTCAGATAGATATGGACAAATACCGCGTAATTGCCAGAAATAAAATCCTAAACACTCCAAACCTTGATTTGGTTCAAGAGATGGCAGAGTCGCTTATCATCGAAGATGGCGAAGTAAAAGGTGTAAAAACAAATCTTTTAAATGAGTACAGTGCCAAAAAAGTAGTAGTAACAAGCGGTACATTTTTACGTGGCGTTATACATGTAGGCGAGATAAAGCAGGTTGGTGGAAGATTTGGCGAACAGAGCAGTGAGGGTTTAAGCGCTTCTCTTAAAGCTTGTGGACTAGAGATGGGAAGACTAAAAACTGGAACGTGTGCTAGAGTTGATGCTTCAACGATAGACTTCTCCGTCATGGAAGAGCAGGGCGGCGATGAGCTTCCAAACCCGTTTAGCTTTAGAACCAACCGTGATGAGTTTAGAAAAACAAAAAAACAGATTCCTTGCTATATCACATACACAAATCAAAATACTCACGACATCATAGAGAGTAACTTCTACCGAGCGCCGTTGTTTACGGGTCAAATCGAGGGAACTGGACCAAGATATTGCCCAAGTATTGAAGATAAGATAAACCGTTTTAGAGATAAAGAGAGACACCACCTCTTTATAGAGCCTCAAACTTTTGAAAATACAGAGTGCTACATAAACGGCATGAGCACCTCACTCCCTCCAGATGTTCAACAACAGATGATTCACTCTGTAAAAGGGATGGAAAATGCAAAAATAGTTCGCTATGGATATGCAATAGAGTACGATTTTGTAGACCCAAGAGAGTTAAAACACTCGCTTGAGACAAAAAAGATAAAAGGGCTATATCTAGCAGGGCAGATTAATGGCACAACAGGCTATGAAGAAGCCGCAGCTCAAGGGCTAATGGCTGGTATAAATGCCTCACTTAGCATTAGTGCAAAAGAGCCTCTTATTTTACGCCGAGATGAGGCTTATATAGGCGTTTTGATAGATGATTTGGTAACAAAAGGGACAAAAGAGCCATATAGAATGTTTACCTCTCGTGCAGAGTACAGACTTCTTTTGCGTGAAGAATCAGCAGATACAAGACTTAGCCACTATGGGCATGAACTAGGGCTAATCGATGATGCTAACTATGAGAGAGTAAAAGCTAAAGAGGCTCAGATTCAAGAGGGTGCGAGGATTTTAAGAGAGACGATTTTTACACCAAATAAAGAGTTTATAGCATTTTTAAACTCTATTGGCGAAGAGGGAGTAAGAGATACTATCTCAGCCGAGCAGATAGTAGCAAGAAAAAGTTTTGATGTGCCAAAGATGTTAAAGCTAATCCCAGAGTTTGAGATGTATGACGCTTATATACTTGAAGAGATTTTAGTAGAGGGAAAATATGCTCGTTATGTTCAAAAACAGAGCGAAGAGATACAGAAGATGAAGAAGTATCTAAAAGTTGAAATTCCTCAAGATTTTGCCTTTAGAAGCATAAGCGGACTAAGCAAGGAGATAGTAGAAAAATTAGAAAAATTTAATCCTCCAACCCTCCAAGCAGCCTCTCAAATCAGCGGAATAACCCCAGCTGCCATAGAAATTTTACACATATATATAAAAATAGAGCAAAAAAAGAGATAGAGAATGAAAATATACTACTATGTACACACTGGACATCGAATCGGGCTTGATAGATTTAGACGGGCTTGTACTATAATGAGAGCTTTAGGAGACGTTGATATTACACTTCTTTGTTCTGACTTTAGAATTGCAAATGAAGCAAGACATTTTGGAGTAGATAAAGCCGTTGGTATCGATGTTGTAAGAAACATTCCCCAAATCGCAGAGCATGGCGATAAGCTGATTTTTGACTCAGAAGAAGCTAACCCGATAATGCTTGAAGATATGAGAGATTTTTTTTCTACTTTTATACGAGTTAGTGATAAAAAAGATGATGTAAAAATGGAGAACGAGTTTCTTATCTCTTCGTATTTAAGCGGCGATGGGATATGTAACGCAGTAGCCGTTGATGATAAGTATTTTGAAAAAAAAGCTAAAACAGTAGAGATTAGTTACTTTTTTGGGGATGATGATTATGAGAAAGATTTAGAGAAAAATCTATCATTTATCGAAGATTTAGACCCTTCTCTTCAGCTTGGTTTTTACTACTTTTTAGATTATGAAGATATGTTAAGAAAGAAGTTTAAAAATCATTATGAGTTTGAAGATTATGATGAGATGATTCAAAACTCAAAAATTCTTATCTCTTCATCTCCTCAAGCTATTTTAGAGTCTCTTGCATCTGGAGCAATGCCTATATATGTGCAAAGAGAAGATTATACGACAGATTTTTTAGAACTTTTTGAGAGCTTAAATATTCCGATTGTAAAAAATTATAAAAAAGAAGACCTTATTGAAATTATAAGCTCGATAAATAACATAAACTATTCCAAAACGGAACAAAGTACAGCAAAAATCGTAAAATTTATAAAAGAAAGCTTAAATTTATAATTAATTAAAAGTAATTTAGTATATAATCAGCCTTCAATTTTATGAGAAAGAGAGCAAATATGCATAACAGTAGCCGTAGAGGGTTTATGGGTAAAGCATTTGGCGCCGTTGCAGGTGTAGGGGCAGTTGCTTCATTGGTAGCAATGAAAAAGACTTGGGATCCGCTTCCAAGCGTTAAAGCTGCAGGATTTACAACTCTTGATATGACAATATATCCAGAGGGTGAGCTAATAACAGAAAAGTGGAGAGGAAAGCCGATTTTTGTTTTGAAAAAAACAGCGGCGATGATTGCAAAACAGACTGAGAGCCAAAAAGCTAGAGACATCGTTGTTGGTGATTCTCACTTTATGATAGCTATCGGTTTATGTACGCACCTAGGTTGTATTCCAGCATATATTCCTGCTGATGAATCATTCCTTTGTGCATGTCATGGCGGTATGTTTAACTGGGCTGGTGAAGTAACAAAAGTTCCACCACCGCGTGCATTTGATATACCTCCATTTAAAATTGAAGGTACATCGCTTGTTCTTGGTGAAGTTGGTCCAGAGTTTCAAGCTATGAAAGATAGCGGCATAACGCTTTAAGGGGGAGGAATTATGGCACATTTTACAAAAGCAACAAGTGTTAAAGATTGGTTAAACCAACGTTTAGCAATTGAAAAAGTTGAAAAGGTTATGGCATCTGAGTATTGGATTCCAAAAAACATTAACTTCTTGTGGGCGATGGGTATGGTTCTTGCAATCACATTCGCACTACTTTTAGTTTCAGGAATTTTCTTGTTGATGTACTATCAACCAGATGTTAAAGATGCGTTTTACAGCGTAAACTTTACTATTATGAGAGATGTTGATTACGGTTGGTTGTGGAGACATGTTCATGGAGTTGCTGCTTCAGTTGTTTTCTTGATTATATATATCCACATGTTCACAGGTATCTATTATGGCTCTTATAAAAAAGGTCGTGAGATGATTTGGGTTTCAGGTATGCTTCTTTTTGTTACTTTCTCTGCTGAAGCGTTTAGTGGTTATATGCTTCCATGGGGACAAATGAGCTACTGGGCAGGTATGGTTATTACAAATATCTTTAGTCTTGGTGGATTACATTTAGATGGTTTAGTTGAGTGGATTAGAGGGGATTATGTTCCTGCTCAAGCTTTCTTAACTCGTTTCTTTATGCTTCACGTTCTTCTTTTACCATTAGCGATTATGGGACTTATAGGGCTTCACTTTGCAGCTCTTAGAATTCCACACGTTAATAACCAAGATGGTGAAGAAGTTGACTTTGATGCTGAAGCTAAAAAATATTTAGCTGGTGACAAAGCTGGTTCAAAAGTTATCCGTTTTGCAAATGACTTTATGTCTAAAGATTTGATGGTTGTTGGATTTTTCCTAATCTTCTTCTTCTATCTTGTATTTTTCCAATATGGATTTGCACTTGACCCTGTAAACTTCGACCCTGCTGATGGACTTAAAACTCCAGCACATATCTACCCAGAGTGGTATTTCTTATGGTCTTATGAGATTCTTCGTCCATTCTCTGTAAACATCGGTCTACTAGCGTTTGGTTTTGCACAAGTTATCTTTGTACTTTTACCGTGGTTAGACAGAAGTCCAAATGCTGTTCCAGCAAGTCGCCGTGGAGCATTTAGCGTTTGGTTTTGGTTATTACTTATCGATATGATAGTTCTAACAGCTATGGGCAAATTACCTCCAGAGGGTATGTTTAGTACTATCGGTTTAGTTGCAGCAGTTGCGTTTATCCTTTTATGGGTTGCACTTCCGTTTATAACTATGAATGAAAAAAAAGTATAAGGAGAATAGGATGAAAAATAAAGAACCTTTAATTCTGGTTGTTGTTGTTGCTTTTACTCTCCTAACTTATTGGTTAGTTGAGCCATATGCACACTCTGTAATGCACAAGCATGTAGAGAGTGAGCACTTTGCTTATGCAGACTTAAAGCCAGTTGCAAAAACTGGTAATGTTGCAAGCGGTAAAGAGTTAGTTACAGGTGCTGCTGCATGTACTGGATGTCACTCGATAGAAAAAGAGGGTATGCCAGCTGCTATGGACGCAGTTTCTGCTGCTGCTAGTTATGGTGTAAATCCACCAGACTTAAGCAATGCAGGTGCTATCTATGATGCAAAATTTTTAGCTAACTTAATAGTAAATCCTGCTCATGCACTAAAAGTTGAGCACAAGTTTGATGCTGCAAAAGGGCAATCACACCCAATGACTGCATTCTTTGGTGCTGGTGGAGACGCTGAGCAAGAAGTTGCGGATATGGTTTCATACCTACAATCAATTGCTGTAAAACCTGAGGAAGTTACTCCAAAAATGGCATACGAAAATGCTTGTGGTAGATGTCACGCTGTTTCATACGAGAAGTGGACACAAGTTGGCGAAAAACCAGCGTTTAAGTTTGAAAAAGAGTCTTTGGCATTTGATATTCAAGTGTTAGAGTACCAAGAACACTTAACAAAATATATGGGTAAATTGCCTCCAGATTTAAGTATGTATATACGTTCTCGTGGTGAACACTTTATAAGTACATTTATAGAGAACCCACAAGCACACTTAGAGGGTACTGCAATGCCAAGAGTTGGTGTTACTGCAGAAGCTGCTGAGAAAGTTATAGAATATCTAGAAGATGCTGGTGATACAAAAAGACACGAAAGAGAATCACTTGGTAAATCTGTATTGATTTACTCTGTAATCTTTGCTATCTTTGCTCTTTTATGGAAAAAACAAGTCTGGAAAGACCTACACTAATCTCTACCATTCTACCTCTTCTTGAGGTAGGATATATTATATCCTCCACCACTCATTACTAATTCATTTTATAATAATATCATCCACTCTTATGAGTAATTGACTTTTACTTCTTTAGTGCAACTACGATAGTTCCACAAAGTAAATCATGCAGAGTTTTTTTATCTCTTCTATAAAATGGTAAAAATAATCCTAAAAGAGTTGAAGCTGTTACTAAAAATAGAAAAAATCTTAAAATGGCTCTAAAAAAGCCGATATATTCGCCACTTTTATCATCTACAACTTTGATTTCATACGCTTTTTTTCCAGGAGTCTGTCCAAATTTACTCAAAAGTAGCGCATAAATCAAGCCATATAACAAAACAGCACCAAGAGGTGCTAGTTGTGATGATAAAAACTCATCTTTTCCATCCATTACGATATAAGCTGTTATATAAAGGATTGGTGCGTAGATCATAAACATGTCTGTTATCAACGCTTTTACTCTTTGATTATATGGAGCATAAATATATTTTGGCAGCTCTTTTTTGCTCTCTTTTTTTTGTCTGTTTTTTATGTTTCTGAATCTCATAACGCAATTATAACAGATTCAAAAACTATTTTCTCTTTTAAGGGAGTCATAAAATAGAGCTCTTTGTAGAATATGCGACAATAAATTAACAATAAATTAACAAATAGCTTCCAAATCATGAAATTTAAACTTACTTTAAAAATTGCGGATGTAGAATGTTCTCTACTCTAATAAATCGCATAACTTGAAGTGATATTTCACATCTTAAATTAGCGATAAGAGAAAATAGGAGAGATAAAATGAGAAAAATGATAAAAATGTCTATGGCAGCAGTTATGATGATGGGTGTTGGTGCAGTTTCTGCTCAAGCAGAGGGAACTGATATCTTAACTAACATTAAAGCAAAAGGGCAAGTAAGAGCTCGTTATGAGATGGTAGATGCAAATGATGTAGCAAAGAATCCTAATGCAAATGCGTTCACTAACCGTTTAAGCCTTGGTGTAAGTGCTGACTTATTAGGAACAGACTGGCTATCAGCTTATGTTGAGATGACAGACGTTCGTGCATTAAATGATAACTATAATGATGCAAGCGGAGATAATGGTGGAGAGTGGCATGACACTGTTGCAGATGCAGAGCAAACTCGCTTAACACAAGCATATATTGATATCAAGTATGGTAAAACAAAGTTAAGAGCTGGTCGTCAAATGATAAATCTTGATAACCAAAGATTTGTTGGTGCGGTTGATTGGAGACAAATGCCACAAACTTTTGATGCATATACGTTAACAAACAACAGCATTGATAACCTAAACCTTACAGCTGTATATGTAAATCAAGTAAATAGAGTATTTGCTGATGATACACAAGCTCCAGCTACATATAATACTGCAGCAGCAGATACAAGAACACTTCTTTTAAACGGTTCATACAAAGTAATGGATGAGTTAAAAGTAACTGCTTATGACTATATGATTGGAACAGGAACGTTAGGTACAGTTGGTAGTGATACTTACGGTTTAGCACTTACAGGAGATATCAAAGCTGCTGATGGTGTTAAAGTAGGTTACCGTGCAGAGTACGCAAAACAAACTGACGCTACTATGGAAAATTCAGGATCTAACAACTCAACAAGTCATGTTGATGCAAATTATATGAACTTCCAACTTAACGCAGATGTAAGCGGTTTCTTAGCTGGTATCCAATATGAAGTGTTAAGCGGAGACGGTGATGGCACTGCTGGTGATGAAAAAGCATTTGCTACACCACTTGCTACACTACACGCTCATAACGGATTTGCTGATATGTTCTTAACTACACCAACTGATGGTTTAGAGGACTTAAATATCTGTCTTGGTTATAAATCAAAAGATTTTGGTATGCTAAAAGCAACATACCATGACTACACTTCAGAAGTTGGTAATGTAGATTACGGAACTGAACTTGATGTAACATATGCAAGAGCTATCCCAGGTGTAAACAACCTTTCTGGTATGTTAAAAGTTGCTGATTATAACGCTGATGAGGAGTATGTGACAGTTCCTACAAATACAAATGTTGACACTACAAAATTCTGGGCGATGTTAGATTACAAATTCGCTACAAAATAGTTCAAACTTTTTGCGCCTCTTTTTTGGCGCAAAAGCCCCATTTATAAAACCTCAAAATATTTAAACTCCTTTTTACCTCCAAAAGATATAATACAAACATATAAAACAGTTTAGGAATTATTATGCTAATAGATAGCTATGAGAGAGTTGTTGACTATCTGCGCATCTCCGTAACAGAGCGATGTAACTTCAGATGTCAATACTGTATGCCTGAGAAACCATTTTCGTGGGTTCCAAAAGAGAATCTGCTTACTTTTGAAGAGCTTTTTTTGTTTGTAAAAGTAGCAATTGATGAGGGTATAAAAAAGATTCGCATCACTGGCGGAGAGCCTCTTTTGCGTGAAGATTTAGATAAATTTATAAAGATGATATACGATTATGCCCCAGATATTGATTTGGCGATGACAACAAATGCCTATCTTCTTAAATCAACTGCTCAAAAACTTCGTGATGCAGGGCTTAAGCGCCTCAATGTAAGCATAGACACACTAAAGCCAGAAGTTGCCCTTGCTATCGCAGGAAAAGATGTTTTACAAAACGTTTTAGAGGGCGTAAATGAGGCACTCGCAGTTGGGCTTAAAGTAAAAGTAAACATGGTTCCTATGAAAAATATGAACGCAGATGAGATAGTTGATGTTTTAGAGTATTCAAAGAAGCGTGGTATGACTATACGCTTTATAGAGTATATGGAAAACAAATACGCTTCCAAAGAGATAAGCGGACTAAAATCAGATGAACTGCTCTCTATGTTAAGAGAGCATTATGAGTTTGTTGATGAGGGATATGATGGTGCTTCTCCATCACGTTACTACAAGATGAGTGATGGATACCGATTTGGCATAATTGAGCCTTACGGGGATGACTTTTGTAAACAGTGCAATCGTATCCGCCTAACAGCAGAGGGACAGCTTATACCATGTCTATATTTTGATGAGGCTCTAAGCATCGCAAAGTCTATAAAAGAGGGCGATATAGTAGCAGCTAGTGAAGTTTTAAGAGAAGTTGTAAGAACAAAGCCAGAAAAAAACCGCTGGGGTGGTGAAGATGGAGAGGTCTCTACTAGAGCGTTTTATGAAACGGGCGGATGATGGTATATCTAGTAGAACATTTTTATAGCATACAAGGAGAGGGGCGTTACGTTGGAACTCCTTCTCTCTTTTTCCGCTTTGGTGGGTGCAATATGAAGTGTGAAGGCTTTGGATGTGAGGAGAGTACTTCTAGCGGAGAAAAAGTTGTAGGATGCGATACTATCTATGCAGTAAATAGAGAGCATTTTTTGCAAAACTGGATTCCAATAACCTCCGCACAAGAGCTTATAAATGTCATAAACTTTTATGATTTGCCATTTGCTGTTGATGTTGTTTTAACTGGCGGAGAACCGCTTATATATGCAAATGAGCCTATCTTTGTAGAGTTTTTAGAGAATCTACATGAGAGAGGACATAAAATCACTTTTGAGACAAACGGCTCTTTAGATGTAAATTTTCAAAGATATGAGATTTATAAAAAGTGTATATTTGCACTCTCTGTAAAGCTATCAAACTCAAATGAGCCATTTCATAAAAGAGTAAAAGGTGAGGTAATAAGTAATATCGCCTTAAATGCAAAAGAGGCTTTCTTTAAGTTCTCAATAGATGCAGACTCAATTAATGCAGCACTTGAAGATGAGATTTTAGAGATAACTTCTTACTCCATAGAGAGTGATATTTACTGTATGCCACTTGGTGGCAATAAAGAAGAAGTTGAAGCAAATACAGAGCCTTTGATAGAGTTTTGCAAAGCAAAAGGGTACAAATTTAGCGACAGACTCCATATACGAATATGGAATCAAAATAGAGGTGTTTAGTGATAATAAGAAAGCTTTTTAAATTTGAAAATGCGCATATAGTTAGAGGATGTTCAACTCTTAGATGCAGAAGCTCAATTCATGGCCACTCATACAAAGTAGAGCTCCTATTTGAGTCAAATTTCTTGGATAATGGTCAAATGGTTTATGATTTTGGGCTAATGAAGCAAAATATGAAAATGATAATTGATAGTTTTGATCACGCTATTACTCTGTGGAGTGAAGATGACAAAGAGTATATAGATGATATGAAAAAACACTCTGCAAGATGGGTAGTTACACCGTTATCTCCTTCAGCTGAACAGTTCTCACGGCTATTTTTTGTCCTTATGGATAAACTTTTATCTCTTACTACTTCAGTAAATGGAGAAAAAGAGGTAAAGCTTCACAGCGTGATAGTACACGAAACAGATACGGGCTATGCGCAAGCGTTTAGCGAAGATGCTTACTCAAAAAATATGGGAGCTATAAATCTTGATGAGATTATATTTAGTGATGCTATCAAAGATGACTGGGCAGAAAATAACTTTTGGGAGAAGATGAAAAGAGGTGAGAGGTTTTTAAACCCCACAACTGTTTGAGAGCTCTTTTTGCTCTTTTGAGTTAAAACTAAATCTTGTAGATATTATCTTAACACTGCTATCTTTCTTTAGTATCTCGCATTTATTATCAATGATTATAAAAGCGTTTGAGAGGGCTAGGGGCGTTATCATACCTGGTGAAAATTTTCCATATGGTTTAAATTTAGAACCATCAAAGTGTCCAGGTATCAGAGCTCTTTTGCCGCTCTTTATCGCATAGTCATCGGCAATTGTAGTCTCAATAGGAGCAATATATTTTTCCATATCTCCGCTAAGAGCTAAAATAATGCTTTGCGCAAATAGTTCAAAGTTTAGTGCGGCAGCAAGTGGATTTCCTGGAAGATTTAAGACAAGTGTGTCTTTTACTTTCCCAAATGCTGTAGGTTTTCCTGGTTTTATATCAACTTTCTCAAAATAGATTTCATACCCAAAAGCACCAAATGCCTCTTTTGTAAAATCAGCATCCCCAACACTTACCCCGCCAGACGTGATTATTAGGTCGCTATCAAGGGCGCTTTGAATGTGTTCATATATATTTTCAAGCGAATCTTTAGCCGTTCCTATAAAATCAACATCGCATCCAAGCTCCTTGGCTCTTGCAAAAAATGTAGGGCTGTTTGTGTTGTAGAGCTGATGAGCATCAACACTCTCAAAATGCATCTTTAGCTCATTTCCTGAAGCAAAAATTGCCACCCGAGGCTTTTTATATACTTTTATGTGGCTAATGCCCTGAGATGCAAGAAGTGTTATGTGGTGTGCATATAGCTTTGTCCCAGCATAAAGCAGAGTAGTACCACTCTTAATATCTTCTGCGCATAAGCGGATATTGCTACCTTTTTTAACTCTATCCATAATCGTTATAGTCTCATCAATGTTTTTTACTAACTCAATTGGAACTACACTATCGCATCCATGTGGGATTTTTGCTCCAGTCATTATTTTAATGGCAAATCCGCTCTCTAGCTCTTCATCTGAGTCATCACCAGCAAAAATCGTATGTTTTACTTTTAGTATCTTATTGGCATCTTCAGCTTTAATAGCGTATCCATCCATTGCTGAGTTATCAAATGGAGGAAGATTATGGATAGCTTTTATCTCTTCTGCTAAAACATATCCAAGAGATTTCTCAAGAGGTACAATTTTTAGTGATTTTGGTTTTGTGTGCTTGTAGATAAGTTCTAACGCATCTTCTATTGAGGTTGCCATGTTTCTTCTTTTTGCATTTTTATTGTAACATTTCGGCATGAATGAAATGTATGATATGAGTATTGTAACACATAACTGGGGCGTTATAGCGGTTTTAGGTGTCATTTTGATAAATATTTTAATGCTCCTTGGCATAAAAAGCAACGTAAGATATAGAAGAGCTATCTCTCTTTTTACTCCTATTGTTGGAACTGCTATTGGTATGGTAATTTTTACAGGTATCGTTATGATGGCATCGAAGCATCTAAACTTTACTATCGAAAATATAGTAATGATACTCTTTGCGACAGCACTTACTTATCTTGAAGTAAAGCGTTCTAAGAGCTTACGAAGCGTAAAAGATGAAGAGTCGTTCGCAAACCATAAAAAATATGCACTTAAAATCTTTTTGATAGAGATATTTGTTGTGCTTAGTATATCAAGCTGG
The DNA here is from genome assembly GCA_945870785.1 of Sulfurimonas crateris. Classification (GTDB taxonomy): domain Bacteria; phylum Campylobacterota; class Campylobacteria; order Campylobacterales; family Sulfurimonadaceae; genus Sulfurimonas; species Sulfurimonas crateris_B. The sequence goes on along the minus strand of CAMBTK010000004.1, from coordinate 33,594 downwards.
ATGTGGATGTGATATATATACTTGATGATGAAGCAGGTAAAGAGAAGCTCCATGTTAGGGCAGAACTACACAAATATCTAATTAAAGTACGCCGTCATAGAGAGGGTGATATTTTACATTTTAGAACAAGAGAAAATCTGGAGCTTTTGCACACTTACCGCGTAGATACAGTTGAGCCAAGAAGTGCTGAACTTATTTTAATCTCTTCTCAGATTAATGAGGTAAAAAGCTTAAAAAATCTACATATAGGCTGGTGTGTGATAGACTCAAACTCTATTGAGAAAGTGCTTCCTTCTCTTTGCGAGATAGGTGTTGAGGCGATAACTTTTATCTCATGTGAGAGAAGCCAAAAAAACTTTAAATTAGATTTTAAAAGATTTGAGAGAATTCAAGAAGCCTCGATGCAACAGTGCGGCAGGAGTAACTATATAGAGCTTGAGAGTTGCAAGAGTGTAAAAGAGTTTATATCAAAGCATCCAGATACAAAAGTGTTTGATTTTTGTGATAATACGCTAAGTGATTATAGTGATATAAAAACTGTTCTTATTGGATGTGAGGGCGGATTTTCGCCAAACGAGAGAGAACTTTTTAAATCTCTTGGAAGTTTTAGACTAGATACTCCAATGGTTTTACGCTCAGAGAGCGCAGTCTTGGCAGTTGCAAGTAAAATTGTACTTTAGAGTAGCAATATTTTTAAATTAAGATAATTCTTGCTACAATGCCACTCTTAAAATCCGCCCTCATACGGATTTAAAAAATATATAGATATTCGCAAATTACCGAGTATCAAAAGGCAAAAAAATGAAAAAAGATATTCACCCAAAATTAGTAGCGTGTACTGTTACATGTTCATGTGGAAACAGTTTTGTAACTGAAGGCCAAAAAGATGAGATGAGAATCGACATCTGTAATGAGTGTCACCCGTTCTTTACAGGTTCTGAGAGAATGGTAGATACTGCTGGAAGAATTGATAAGTTCAAGAAGCGTTACGCTCAAAACTAGTCAAGATTTTTCTTGCTTACATTAGTTCCAACTCCAATTGGAAATATAGGCGACATATCACTTAGAGCTATCGAAGCTCTAAGTAACGCTGACACACTTCTTTGTGAAGACACAAGAGTCACAAAAAAACTTATCCAAATCCTCAAAGAACGATACAACACTACTTTTAAAGAAGAACAAAATTTTATCTCACTCCACTCCCACAATGAAAAAGAGTTTATAGAAAAACTTGACCCATCTTTTTTTGATGAAAATGTTATCTATGCAAGTGATGCAGGTATGCCTGGCATTAGCGACCCTGGACAAGCTCTAGTTAGATATGCTCAAGACAATGGAGTAAAATATGATGTTTTACCAGGGGCAAATGCGCTGTTAACCGCATTTGTAGCAAGTGGTTTTGTAGATACAAAAATGCTTTTTTGGGGATTTTTGCCACATAAAGGTAAAGATAGAGAAATTTCACTTCAAGGCGCACTTAGTAGCGGATTTACGACTATTGTTTACGAATCGCCACATAGGCTTGATAAACTTTTAAATGAACTATCAGCAGAAGAGCCTTTACGAAAAATATTTTTAGCAAAAGAGCTTACTAAAAAATACCAGCGATACTATTTTGGAACAGCGCTAGAGGTTAAAGAAAAAGTAAATGAAAATCTAAGAGGCGAGTGGGTTGTAGTAATCCAAGCAAACGAGGGACAAAACAGCTCTGCAATTAGCCAGAGGGATATTTTAGAGCTTGACTTGCCAAAGAAAGTTCAAGCAAAGCTAATTTCTAAAATCACTGGTGAGAATACAAAAGTGTGTTACGAGAGATTGTTGCATCTCTAAAATGCACACTATTTTAATAATTTTGGATAAAATGCCTACATGTTAATTTACGCGAAACAACCAATAAACTATATTATACAAAATCATCCAAACAAGATAAAGAGACTTTATCTTGCAAAAGAGATGGAAAAAAAAGAGTACTCACGCCTGATGAAAATGGGTTTTGAGATAAAGAGAATTCCCTCTGATGCGGCTGGTAAGATGTGTAAAAATGCTTCACATCAAGGTATATTAGCAGATGTAGATGAGTACGCTCTTCATAATTACAAAACATTTTTAAATTATGAGTTTGTACTTGTTTTGTCGGGGCTTACTGATGTTGGTAACATTGGCGCAATCATTAGAACCGCATACGCTTTAGGTGTGGATGGTGTAATTGCTTGTGGAGTGAAATCACTTCCTCTTGAGGCAATTGTAAGAACAAGTACTGGAGCGCTGTTTGATATGCCTTTTGCAATTGAGCAAAATGTCCTTGATGTTTTAAATGATCTTAAGATGTCTGGATTTACCACATATGGCGCAGATATGGGCGCAAAAGATATTCGTGATGTTGAAGTTAAACAAAAGAGAGCACTTTTCTTAGGCAGTGAAGGGGAGGGGCTCACTCAAAGGGTAAGCTCAAAACTTGATGAAGTTGTCAGTATAAAAATGTCACATGAGTTTGACTCTTTAAATGTCAGCGTTGCTGGAGCTATTTTGATGGATAGGATGAGAAAATGAGTAGCGCTATTGATAAATTAAAGAGTATTGGTGTTCAGAAAATTCATGAGGATACTCATATATCAAGAGGGCATTTAGAGAGTATCTTTCAAGAAAATTTCGAGGAGATGAACAATAGCGTTCAAGTTGTTGGATTTTTATCAATACTTGAGAGAGAGTACGGCGTTGATTTGAGTGAGTTAAAACTAAAATCAAAAGAGCATTTTGAGTTTTTTTCAAAATATACAAAACCTGAGATTGCAGCAACAAATATTTTTTTAGCAGATAATAAAAAAAGAAAATTAACCTTTTTATACATAATTCTAGGCGTTGTGCTTTTTGTTTTGTTTGCGTATTTAAGCACCAATGTTGCCCAAGAAGAGTTAGCAGTAGAAAATGAAATCTCAAAAGTTGAGAGTGTTGTTCAAGAGAGTAACGAATCATTAGTTGCAAGCGAAGAAAATCTTACAAATATAGATGAAAATAGCTCTGCTTTAGAGCAAAATAATACTCAAGTAGAAGAGATAGAAGAAGTTATTCAAACAAAAACACAAGAGATAACAGATGAAAAAAAAGAGGAAGCTGTAAAAGAAACAGTGCAAGAAAAAACTCCTTTACAATCAGAAGCTAAAGGCGCATCTCTTAAAATTACCCCAAAAAGTAAACTCTGGATAGGTTATATCGATTTATCAACTGGTAAAAAAAGTCAGACAGTCTCTTTGGATGAGCTATCTTTGGATTCTACTAAAGATTGGCTTCTTACATTTGGACACGGACATTTAGATATAGAAGCAAACGGTAAACTTCAGCAGTACAAAACAACAAAGAACTTAAGGTTTATATATAAGAGCGGCGAATTAAAAGAGCTAAATTTAGATGAGTTTAAAGAGTTAAACAGCGGTAAAATATGGTAAAAATATTTTTTCTACTAGCGTTTTTCTTCTTCTCTTTAAATGCACAAGATCTTCTTATAAAAAAAATTCAAAATTTAGTAAATCCAAAAACATTTACTAAAGATAGAGCTTTTATAGAGACTATCTTCTCACCAAAGAGTGAATTTTATAATAGTGATGGAGCGGTTGATTCCATTAAAGTTATAAAAACGTTAAAAGAAAATGGTATTTTAAATCTATTTTTTCAAAAACCTCGTGATATAAACATAAGTTTTAAGACTACTGGAGAGGACCTGTTTTTTATAAAAATTATGAGTGACGCTCTTCAAAATATAGGTTATTACAAATATGTAACAAAAGAGTCTAGCTTTGATGGAACTGAGTTTGTATGGAAAATAAATCTTACATCAGAGTATGCAGCAGACCCTATAATCCTCTCTCAAGAACTCAAAAAAAATGGTTGTGAAATCAGTGACGTTGTACGTGAGAATGAGAGTGATTGGGCATATGTTATAGATATGCAAAATGCAAGGCTAAATGTAAGTGAGCTAGAGGGCGGAGTTGAATTTAGTCTAAAACGTTCGCTTTATGCTTATTGGCTCGATGTTTCAAAAGTACAAACACTTGATATTAAGAGTTCAGTGAGAAATGAGTGGTACCCATACATCGCGTTTTATGATAAGTCATTAAATCTTCTTAGTGTAATAAAACTAGATACAAAAAAAACAAATATAACTCTAGATATTGATAGTGATGCCCACTATATAAAAATATCAGATATTTACACGCTAAAAAATATCAAAGATGACCTGATTTTATTGCCAGTAGAGAGATAAAGTTAAGGATACGATAAACTAAATTCTAAATTTTTTTTGATAGAATGTCGTTAATTATTTGAGTAGGAAAAATCATGTTTGATGAGATACAGTTTGATAGAATGAAAAGGTTGCCAAAGTACGTTTTTGCTGAGGTAAATGAGCTTAAGATGGCTGAGAGAAGAGCTGGTGTTGATGTTATTGATTTTTCTATGGGAAATCCAGATGGCGACACCCCAGAACATATTAGAGAGAAGCTAATAGAGTCTGCACAAAAGACAAGAACACATGGATACTCTGTTTCAAAAGGTATTCCAAAACTTTTGTTGGCGATTGCTGATTGGTATAAAAGAAGATATGACTGCGACTTAGACCCTTCTACTGAGTGTGTCGCTACTATGGGCTCAAAAGAGGGTTACGCACACCTCGCTTATGCTATCACAAATCCTGGAGATGTCGCAATAGTGCCAGACCCTACATATCCTATACATGAGTACTCTTTCATTCTTGCAGGAGGAAATGTTGCAAAATTTGGAATTGAGTTTGATGAAGATTATAAGCTAAACGAAGATAAGTTCTTTGAAGATTTAGATAGAGTTTTTAAGGAGTCATCTCCTAAGCCAAAATATGTTTTGGTAAACTTTCCACACAATCCGACTACAGCAACGGTAACACAAGATTTTTATGTACGTCTTGTTGCAATGGCAAAAGAGAAAAGATTTTATGTTATCAGTGATATAGCTTATGGAGATATCACTTTTGATGGTTATGTAACTCCATCTATTATGAGTGTTGAAGGTGCTAAGGATGTAGCAGTTGAGAGTTTTACGCTCTCAAAAAGCTATAACATGGCAGGTTGGCGTGTTGGTTTCTTTGTAGGAAACAAAAAGCTTATTGGCGCACTTCAAAAGATAAAATCATGGTTGGATTATGGAATGTTTACGCCTATCCAAGTTGCTGCTACTATCGCGTTAAATGGCGATCAGCAGTGTGTAAAAGATATAACAGACAAGTACAACCACCGTCAAGAAGTTCTTCTTGACGCATTTGATAGAGCTGGTTGGCATATCAAAAAAAATCAAGCAAGTATGTTTGTTTGGGCAAAAATTCCTGATTACTGTCTTCATTTAGGCTCTTTGGAGTTTTCAAAAAAACTTCTTAAAGAGGCTGGTGTTGCAGTTGCTCCAGGTATTGGTTTTGGTGTTTACGGGGATGAGTATGTTCGTATCGCGCTTATAGAAAATGATAACCGTATTCGTCAAGCAGCAAGAAATATCAAAGAGTTTTTAAAGCAGTTTCAAGACAAAGCGTAAAAATAACACAGAGATGGAGAAGTAGCATGATAAAAGTTGGAATAATCGGTGTAGGCACTGTTGGAAGCAGTGTTGTAAATATCTTAAGAGAGAATGCCGATGTAATTTCAGCTCGTGCTGGTGTTGATATAGTTGTAAAAAGCGGAGTTGTAAAAAATATTAACAAAGATAGAAGCTCTTTGGGAATAAAAATAAGCGATAACGTTGATGACATCTTAGATGATGCAGAGATTGATATTGTTGTTGAGCTTATGGGTGGAGTAGAAGAGCCCCTTGAAGTTGTAAAGAAAGCTCTTAAAAATAAAAAAGCTGTTGTTACTGCAAATAAAGCACTACTTGCTTACCATCGTTATGAACTAGCAGACATCGCAAAAGATATAGCTTTTGAGTATGAGGCAAGTGTTGCTGGTGGTATCCCAATCATAAATGCTCTGCGTGATGGGCTATCTGCGAATCATATAGAGTCTATCATGGGTATCATGAATGGTACATGTAACTATATGCTCACGAAGATGACAAATGATAGTGTCGCTTATGATGTTATCCTCAAAGAGGCACAAGAGCTGGGTTATGCAGAGGCAGATCCAACTTTTGATGTAGGCGGGTTTGATACAGCGCATAAACTTCTTATCCTAGCTAGTATAGCTTATGGGATAGATGCAAAACCAGAGGATATATTGATAGAGGGGATAGAAAATATCTCTAAAGATGATATAGCCTTTGCCAAAGAGTTTGGATATGTTATCAAACTTCTTGGAATTGCAAAAAAAGACAAGAGTGAAGTTGAGCTTAGAGTTCATGCCTCTTTGATAAAAAAAGATGCGATGATTGCAAAGATAGATGGTGTTATGAATGCCATTAGCGTAGTTGGTGACAAAGTTGGCGAGACACTATATTATGGTGCTGGAGCTGGTGGCGATGCAACTGCTAGTGCTGTTGTTGCAAATATTATAGACATAGCAAGAAGTGGAAAAAGTAAACCAATGTTGGGCTTTGACAGACCGATGGAGGGCAAACTTACGCTTAGGGCAGCTGGGGATATAGAGTCAAAATATTATCTGCGTATAAATGTATCTGATAAAATTGGTGTTTTAGCACGAATTACAAAGGTATTTGAAGAGAACTCTATATCAATAGAGGCAATTCTACAAAGACAATCTTCACACGACAGTGCAAACCTATTAATCTCCACTCATAAGGCTTACGAGCATGATATTCAAAACCTTATCTCATCATTAGAGGGACTTGAGTTTGTTAACTTAAAGCCTGTAATGATTAGGATAGTTTAAAATAATTTGAATATTCTTATTACTGGAGCAAGTAGTGGAATTGGCGAAGAGTTGGCAAGGCTTTACGCTAAAGATGGAAACTCTTTAACCCTACTTGCTAGAAGAGAAGATAGACTTCTTAAGTTAAAATCAGAGCTACTTGACGCAAAAAGCGTTGAAATTATTGTTGCAGATGTAACTGATTTTGAACTCTTGCAAGATAAGATAAAGAGTTTGAATGACATTGACATGGTAATACTCAATGCTGGTGCATCTCTTGGGCACTCTTTAGAAATAACCCCTTTTAGTGACTTTAAAAAACTATATGATATAAATCTTCTCTCAAACCACGCTATCCTAGAAGTGCTTTTACCACAATTTAAAGCCAAAAAGAGTGGAAAAATCATCTTTATCTCATCTTTGGCTTCACTTATATCTATGCCAACTTCAGTTGCTTACAGCTCCTCAAAAAGAGCTCTTAATGCCTATGCAGAGGGCATTAGATACAAATATAAAAATGATGGGATAAAGGTTATAAATATCTTGCCTGGGTTTATAAAGAGTGAGATGACAGATAAAAACAGCTTTAAGATGCCATTTTTTCTTGATACAAAAAGTGGGGCAAAGAGAATTTATGAGGCGATTAAAAAAGAGAAAACTCTCTATGCTTTTCCGCTTAGATTTTATTTAATCATCTCTGCTCTAAAGATGCTTCCGCAATTTTTAAGAGATAAAATTGTAAACTCGTTGCGCTAAATTTTAAAAAAATAGATAATTATATGGTAGGTTTTATGGAAAATATTCAGACAATAGATAGTGTATGTACATACTGTGGGGTTGGTTGCGATATAGCAGCAGATGTAAAAGATAATAAGATTCAAAAGATTTTCGCGCATCCAGATGGAGTTGTTTCACAAGGAAAACTCTGCATAAAAGGGAAGTATGGTTTCGATTTTGTTGACTCAAAAGAGAGATTAAGAGTACCTAGAATAAAGAAGAGTTTTTTAGAGAAAAACCCATCTATCAAAGAGGCGATTTTACCTTCACTTGTAGATTATGACGATGTTTGGTATGAGAGTGATTTACAGAGTGCTACAACTGCTGCTGCAATGAAACTTACAGATGTACAACAAAAATATGGACGAAAAAGTATCGCATCAATAGGTGGAGCTAGAACTTCATGCGAGAGTGTATATCTTTTTCAAAAATTTACACGCCACACACTAAACTCTCCACATGTTGACAACTGCGCTAGAGTTTGTCACTCGCCTAGCCTAAAAGGGATGCGTACAACTATCGGAGAAGGCGCTGCAACAAATCCATACAACGATATATATAACTGTGAATTTATGATTGTCATAGGTTCAAATACAACTGAGGCTCATCCTATTATCGCAAATCGTATAGTAGATATGGCGCAGAAACATGACAATATGGCTGTTTTTGATGTTAGAGAGATAAAGCTTCATAAATTTGCAAAGTATAAGGCGATTATGCCACATGAAGCAAATCTGCTTGTTTTAAATATGTTGGCGTATGTAATAATCAGTGAAGAACTTTATGATGAGAGTTTCATAGCGGAGCGAACAAAAGGGTTTGATGAGTTTAAGCAAAAGATTTTAAATGATCCTTATGCAAATCCTAAGTTTTTTGAAAATATTGATGGATATGAGTCATTAGCTAAGATGATTCCAAAGGTTGCTCGTGAGTATGCTCTTAAAAAGTCTATGATTTTTTGGGGTCTTGGGATTACTGAGCATATTGATGGCTCTTACGCAGTTATGGCTATAACGCATTTAGCGCTTATGACTGGAAATATTGGAAAAGCTGGAGCTGGGCTTATGCCTCTAAGAGGACAAAATAATGTTCAAGGAGCTTGTGATATGGGGATGCTTCCATATTATGACCCAGATTATCAAACACCAAAAGAGGTTGGTTTGATGACACCGCAACTAGTAGATGAGATGTTGGGGGGGAGATTAAAAGCGATTATAAATATCGGAGAAGATTTAACTCATATCCATCCAAATCTAAACAAGATAGACAAAGCGCTAGAAGAAGTTGAATTTATCATGGTGCAAGAGCTTTTCATGACAGATATAACCTCTAAGGCTGATATCGTAATAGGTGTAAAATCAGCTTATGAGAAGACGGGAGTTTATGTAAATGCTATGAGAAGATTGCATCTTTCTCAGCCGCTTGTCAAATCAGACCTGCCAGATGACTGGGAAGTTTTGCAAATGCTTGATAATAAAATGGGTGGTAGCAGTGCCTATAAAAATTCAAATGAGATTTGGGATGAGGTACGTGAAGTTGCATATCGCCGTTTTAGCGGGGCTTCTTACGTAAGACTTGAGAGACACCGTAAACGTGGGCTTCAATGGCCTGTTCATACAGAAGACACTCCTATCTTACATCAGTTGGATTTTAGAACGGATGATGGTTTGGGTGAGTTTCATTACCATCAGTATAAACTTAGAAACATGATAAAAGAGATTTTAGAGAAGAGTTTAAGAAGTTACTATCTTACAACTGGCAGAACTATCGCTATGTACAACAACGCTGCACAAACTAAGCAGACACCTAGTTTGATGGATCGTTATGATGAAGATTTACTTCTTGTAAATGAAGATGACGCTGGAGATTTTAGAAGCCAGAGAGTGATTTTAAAGAGTAAAAATGGACAAACAACCCCTCTTAAAGTAAAATTTACAAATAAAGTAGAGCCAAAAACTCTCTTTGTAACGTTTCATCACGCATCATCTAAGATAAATGCACTCTTTGGAGATGAGAGTGATGAGCTTATCTTAACAGCGGCTTTTAAATCTGTAAAAGTAGAAGTGGTAAATATCTAGTGAGCAGAGCTAAGGGAGATATAGCAGAGCAGAGAGCCTCTTTATTTCTCTTAGAGAATGGCTATACGATAGTTGATAAAAACTTCTACTCCCGTTTTGGAGAGATAGATATTATCGTTATAAAAGATGAAGTTTTACATTTTGTTGAGGTAAAGAGTGCGCTTGATTATGAACTTGCAGTTCAAAATATCACAAAAGGCAAACTCTCAAAAATTATAAAAACTGGTGATGTTTATCTTAAAAAAAATGCCATAAATGTTGATTATATGTATGATGCTGTGATAGTTACGCCAGAAAATATCTGGCATTTAGAAAATATAACGATTTAATCTTCACTTTTTTTAAGTTCAATCTCATCTAAGAGAGAAAAAAAGCCATCAGGCTCTCTGCTTCCTCTATCTGCATGTATTATCTTTGCATCTTTTGTCAAAAAGTAGTGTCTAGGCACACCCTTGACTTCAAAATGTTTTGGAATATTGTGCCTATCTCTTGACATGTACAGAGGGATATACTCCTCTTTTAATCTCTTCATCACTTCATCTTTTGATAGTGTCATCTCTTTAAATCTATCACACCATCTACAATCATCAGCTCCGACAAAGAGGTATACATCTTTGTTTTGCTCTTTTGCTTGTTTAAGTGCTTCATCATAGTCGTGTAACCACTCTAAATCAGCCCCAAAGAGGGTTGATAGTGATAGAAATATAAAGAGCAGGTTTCTCATACGTACATATCTAAGAGTGTATTTGAGTCTACTTTTTGGCTCTCTTGAGTAGTTTTTGGACTCTCTTGTGGAGTTTTTGCTTCAAGCGATGTGATATTTTCAACTGGATTGTTTGAAGAACTACTCTCTTTTGAAGTTGAATTTGAGCTTGTATCGGGTTGACCTATTTGAACTTGATTTGAATAAGGCGACTGAAATAAATAACGAGTTACTTCCATAACTTCCTCCTTTTTCTTTTTATAATATAATAACATAAAATAAAAAGAGTTGGAGTTTTGTATGGTTGCAAATATATATTTTGGCTCATCTGAGCAATCAAAAGAGAGTCTTGGCAAAAGGATAAATCCATACAACGCAGAGGTAGCTTCTGAGTTTGTAAAGTGTGATGCAGATGACGCAAAAAAAGCCCTAAACATAGCACTTTTGGCATCAAAAGAGGCAGTTAAGACAACTATTTCTCAAAGATGCTCATGGCTATTGGATGTTGCTTCTAAGTTAGCGCAGAACAAAGAAGATATTGCAAAAACCATAACAGATGAAGTTGGAAAACCAATAACTTACTCAAGGATAGAAGTTGAGCGCTGTATAGAGACAGTTACTTTAGCAGCAGAGACTATGAGAACTATGCATGGAGAGACTATAAACAGTGACGCATTTGCTTCTGGAAAAAAAACAATCTCTTTTTTCTCTCGTGTTCCTTGTGGTGTTGTTGTGGCAATCACTCCTTTTAATTTTCCACTAAACTTGATAGCGCATAAGATAGCTCCAGCACTTGTTGCAGGAAACGCAGTTGTGCTAAAACCAACACCAGAAGCTCCTCTTACTGCTTATAAGTTTGCGAAGCTATTTATCGAGAGTGAGTTTGCTATAAAAGATGCGCTAAGTGTTGTTTATGGGGATGCAGATGTTGGCGGTGCTCTAGTTACTAGCGAGATACCTAGAGTTATAAGCTTTACGGGAAGTGTTGGTGTTGGCGAGATAATCACTAAGAGTGCTGGTATAAAAAAAGTTTCACTAGAGCTTGGAGGAAATGCCGCTACTTTTATAGACAAAAGTGCTGATTTAGACCTCGCGGCGCAAAGATGTGCGATAGGAGCTTTTGTAAATTCAGGGCAGGTTTGCATCTCTTTGCAACGTATCTATGTTCACAAAGATGTTTATAGCGAATTTGCTTCAAAAATGGCTGAGGCAACTAAAAAATTGATAGTAGGCTCTCCCTATGCAGAGGATACTTTTATGGGACCTCTTGTAAATGATGAAGCAGCCCAAAGAGCGATGGAGTGGGTGCAAAGTGCTATCAAAGAGGGTGCTACACCACTGCTAGAACCTAGAGTTGAGGGGAGAGTATTTTACCCTTGTGTTATGGCGGATGTAAAAGAGGATATGGCAATAGTTTGTCAAGAGGTTTTTGCACCAATTGTCTCTTTGATAGAGGTAAAAGATTTTGATGAAGCTATGCCTATGATGAATAATTCTCCTTATGGTTTGCAGTTCTCAATTTTTACAAATGATTTAAATCTTACAAAACGTGCGATAAATGAGCTTGACGCTGGTGGAATAGTAATCAACGATATGCCAACTCTGCGTTTTGATATTCAGCCATATGGTGGAGTAAAACTGAGCGGTGTAGGGCGTGAGGGACCAAGATTTGCGATAGAAGAGATGAGCGAAATAAAGAGTGTTATCATTTGTTAAACTCTCCATTTAAATGGCTTCGTTGCAATTTTTGGATATAATCGCGCAACTTTACAATAAGAGATATGTTTATGAATATTAGAGAAGAGTTTTTAAGATATTTTGAGTCAAAAAACCATGACAGAGTGGGGAGCGCTCCACTTGTTCCAGATGATGCAACACTGCTTTTTAACAATGCGGGAATGGTTCCTTTTAAGTCAATTTTTACAGGGGAAGTTCCAACTCCAGCAAATCCCCGTGCTGTTTCATGTCAGACGTGTATCCGTGCGGGTGGGAAACATAACGACCTTGAAAATGTAGGCTACACAGCAAGACATCACACTTTCTTTGAGATGCTGGGAAATTTTAGTTTTGGAAACTATTTTAAAGAAGATGCAATTGATTATGCATGGGAGTTTATAACAGGGGTTTTAAAATTTCCAAAAGATAAGTTGTGGATAACTGTTCATGAGAGCGATGATGAGGCAGAACTTCTCTGGCAACGTCATGTAAGCATAGATAGAATTATGCGCCTAGGGGATAAAGACAACTTCTGGCAGATGGGCGATACTGGACCATGTGGACCATGTAGTGAAATCTTTTTTGATCAAGGTGCAGAGGAGTTTAGCGGTCCAGAGGATTATATGGGCGGAGATGGCGATAGATTTTTAGAGATCTGGAACTTGGTTTTCATGCAGTACGAAAGAAGCAGTGATGGTACACTTACTCCTCTTCCAAAGCCATCAATTGATACAGGGATGGGGTTAGAGCGCGTTGTTGCAATTAGCGAGGGAGTAAGCAGTAACTACTCATCATCACTGTTTATGCCTATCATCAAAAAAGTAGAAGAGCTTATAGCAAAAGAGTATCTCTATGCAACAGGCGCTTCTTATAGAGTTATAGCTGACCACATTCGTACAACACTCTTTTTACTCGCCCAAGGTGTGAATTTTTCAAACGAGGGAAGAGGTTATGTTCTTCGCAGAATATTGCGTCGTGCCGTAAGACATGGCTATCTTTTGGGCTTTAACGAGCCGTTTATGTTTAAGCTTGTTGATACGGTTGTTGATATTATGGGCGGTGAATATGACTATTTAGCTCAAAAAGCACATGCTGTAAAAGAGCAGATAGAGCTTGAAGAGGCTAGATTTTTCAAAACTATCGCTTCTGGAATTGAACTCTTTAATGCAGAGCTTGAAAATACTAAAGAGATATTTAGCGGAGAAGTTGCATTTAAACTTTATGATACTTTTGGTTTCCCTCTTGATTTGACAGAGGATATGTTAAGAGAGAAAAACTTAAAGCTAGACTCTGCTAAATTTGAAGAGTTGATGCAAGAGCAACGCTCTCGCGCAAAAGCTGCTTGGAAGGGCAGTGGAGATGAAGCAGTTGCTGGAGATTTTAAAGAGATTTTAGAGAGATTTGCAGAGAATAACTTTGTAGGTTATGAGACAACAAAGCATAAAAGCAGGATTTTAGCACTTCTTGATGAGAGCTACCATCGTGCTGATACCTTATCGGCAGGAGTGAATGGTTGGGTCTTTTTAGATACTACACCATTTTATGCTCAAAGTGGTGGACAGTGTGGAGATATTGGAGAGCTTAGCGGTTTTGCAAAAGTGCTCGATACTAAAAAGTTTTTTGGACTAAATTTATCACAAATCTCGGTTACTAAAGAGCTTAAATTGGGCGATGAGGTTGAAGCGATAGTAGATATCTCAAGAGGCGAGATAACAAAGCACCACTCAGCGACACACCTTTTACATGCAGTATTATTTGATGTTTTAGGAGACCATATCTCTCAAGCTGGTTCACTGGTTGAAGCTTCAAGACTTAGATTTGACTTCTCTCATCCAAAAGCTATCTCTAGTGAAGAGTTAGCAGAGATTGAGCGCAGAGTAAATTATGAAATCATGCGTGGAATCAGTGCTAATACGGAGGTTATGAGCATAGATGAAGCTAAAAAATCTGGAGCAAAAGCACAGTTCGGCGAAAAGTACGGCGATGAAGTTCGTGTTGTAAGTTTTGGCGATGCAAGTATCGAGTTTTGTGGCGGTGTGCATGTTGAGAACAGCGCAAATATCGGCTCATTTATCATCGCAAAAGAGAGTGGTGTAAGCGCTGGTGTTAGACGTATAGAAGCTGTTTGTGGAAATGCGGCATATAGCTACTTTGTTGAGCAAAGAGAGCTACTAAAAGAGGTTGAACATGAGGTTAAAAACTTAGATGTTTTGGCTGGAGTTGCAAGACTAAAAGTAAATGTAACTGAGCTAAAAAAAGAGCTCCATGATGCTCAAAGCAGTATCAAAACAGATATAAAAGTTGAGTCTATCAACGGTGTTAGCGTTGTTGTTGATGAGCTTACAAGCGGTGATATCAAAGAGAAGATAGATGAACTAAAAAACCAACATGAGAAACTTTGTGCGATTTTGTTTCAAGTAAAAGATGACAAAGTTATGATGGCGGCTGGTGTTAAAGGCTCTGATGCTAAAGCTGGAGATTGGATTAAACATATCGCTCCGCTTCTTGGCGGCGGTGGCGGTGGAAGAGCTGATTTTGCTCAAGCTGGTGGAAAAGATATCTCAAAACTCTCAGAAGCAAAAATCGAAGCTCTTAGATACATAACAGAGGTTATCTCATAATGCAAGATATATTTTTAGAGTATAAAGTAGTTATAGTTTTTTTACATGTTATAAGTGCGGTTGTGTGGGTTGGCGGGATGGTAGCTATGCGTTATGCGGCTCATCAATCATTTCTTGAGATAGAATCTCCCGCAAAACGTTTAGAGAGAATTGCTCATGCGCTAAAGAGACTCTTTAGTATCGTTATTCCTTTTGTTATCATACTTCTTATAACTGCTATTTTTATGATTAAAGGATATGGGCTCTCACAAAGTGATTTCTCGCCATTCTCATACGCAAAAGAGGCTATTTGGAGTGTTATGTTTGTTAATCTTATGGTTATGATTTTAAGAAGAAACAGAGGAGAGAGATTTTTAAATGAAGGCAATATGGTAGGTGCTAAAGGGCAGATAGAACTTATTGGAAAAGTTATGGTTCCATTAAATATTGCTCTTGGAGTATTGGCAATATTTTTAGGAACATTTCTCTCAAGCTCTCTTTAGATGATTAGACTAGCTTCATCATCACCTACAAGAGCTGCCCTTTTGAAAAGTGCAGGGATAGAGTTTATCCAGCAAAGTGTTGATTTTGATGAAGATAGTATAGTTGCAACCTCCCCAAAAAACTTTGTTTATAAAGCAACGATAGGCAAGTTTGAAGCAAATCTAAGAGCGTTTGGATATGAAGACTTCCCTCTTTTGGTTGCTGATACAGTTGTCACTTCTAGAGGACTTTTGCTTAGAAAAGCAAGATGTGCAGATGATGCGCGAAATATTTTACTAACTCAAAGCCAAAGCATTACAAGCATCATTACATGTATGATTTTTCAATCACCTGAGATGAAAATCATCGATATTTCTAAAACTGAGTACCTTTTTGAAGCCTTTGATATGGATGATGTAGATAGTTATATAGAGAGTGGAGAGTGGCGAGGTAAAGCAGGTGCATGTATGGTTGAGGGTTTTTGTAAGAAGTATATAAAAAGTACAAAAGGGTATGAGAGTACCGCTATGGGCTTAAACACAAATCTTTTAAGGGGCTTATTATTTTAAAAGTTAACAAACTCTATCTTGTTGAGATTATTGTTGGTGTTGTTATCGTCCTTATTGCACTACTTTATATAAGTTTTATAGGTAATGAGCAACTTAAAATCAAAGAACAGAGCTATAAAAAAGAGGCTTCTTTGATGAGTGAACAATTAAACAAGATGATTGAGTACAAACAAAAAACTACTCTTGCAATGGCTTTTTCAATAGCAAATGACAAATCTTTGGCAAAAGATATTTTAGAAAAAAAAATAAAAAGTGACCATTTTGATGAACTGATTTTTCAATTTGAAAAAAACAACCTTTATAAAAATAGTTGGATGCAGATATTAGATAAAGATTTAAAGCCAGTATATCTCAGTTCAAATAAGCAAAATGGGATCACTGAAAACACTATACGAGAAGATTTAATGGAGGCTTCAGCTCTTGAAAAGCCTATCGTTTCTGTAAGTGTAGGAAATTATGACTTATCAATTAGAGCCATCGTTCCTATCATAAGAGATAGTAAATTTATTGGTTTAGTAGAGATCTCTTCAAGATTTAACTCTATTTCGCAACAGATGAAAGATTTTGGAGTTGAGTCTGTAGTTGTTTTAAACAAAGAGTATAAAAATAGTATAAAAATTCCTTTTAGTAAGACTTTTGTAGATGATTACTATATAGCAAATATAGATGCGCCAATTGTGTTTACTAGCTATCTTAGAAGAAATGGTATTTATAATTATATTCATCTTCCATACAAGAGCGAGAACGGCTACATAATCAGTATTCACCCTCTTAAAAATATTCAAAACAGAATTATTGGGCACTATATTATGTTTAAAAAGCAAGACGATGTTTTAAATATAAACTTAGATTTTTTTATGTATAAATGGTTTAGTATAGCAATCGTCGCTTTTATGATAATAGCTGGGATTGTGGGAAATCTTGTGCTTTATAGAAGTAAAAAACAGAAGATGTATTATAAAAACATAATAGACTCTTCCTCAAATATAGTAATGGTAGTAGATAAAGAAAATATCATAGATATGAATAAAACATTTTTTAAATACTTCTATGGATTTAAGACACCTGAAGAGTTCAAAGAAGCGCATCAATCAATCTCTGATTTTTTTATCCAAGAGGATGGATGTATATACAAAGATATGGCTGGTATAAGTTGGCTTGAATATCTTATGAAGTACCCAAAAAACAATCTTGTAAAAATTTCATACAATGAAAAAGAGTACTACTTTACTGCTGGAATATCGTTAATATCTGAAGAAAATGGACACTATAGTGTTATCTTTGCCGATGTTACTGAGGAGAAGATTTATCAAAAAGAGCTAGAACATACAAACATAACTGACCCTCTTACAAAAATAAGAAATCGTTACTACTATAATGAGCAAATCAAGAAGGAGAGTGCTAGTTCAAACCGTTACTTTTATCCTCTTTCTTTAGTTATTTTTGATATAGACCACTTTAAAAAAATCAATGATAATTACGGGCATGATGTAGGCGATAAAGTTTTAATCGAGTACACAAAGCTGATAACTACTTACTTAAGAGATAGTGATATATTTTGTAGAATCGGGGGTGAGGAGTTTGCTCTTATCCTTCCGCATGTAAATAAATCTGATGCATACAAGATAGCGGATAAGATAAGAATGAAAGTACAAGAGCATAAAGATATACTCGCAGTTACTATGAGTTTTGGCGTCACGGAGTATGTAAAAGGTGAAGATATTGAAGTTACTTTTAAGAGAGCAGACAAAGCTCTTTATGGGGCAAAGAATGGCGGAAGAAACAGGGTCGTTTTTAGATAATGTACTACACAAATGAACTTGAAGCTCTAAAGAGAGCAAAAAGATATAGAACTAGAGAGGTAGTAGATAACTCTATTTTAGATTTTGCCTCAAATGATTATTTAGGACTTGCTCACAACAAAGAACTGCATAACGCAACATGTAAAAAGCTCTCTAACATGCCTATACACGCCTCAAAAGCCTCTCTTTTAGTAAATGGTTATCATCAGATACACAAAGATTTTGAAGAGGCGCTTTGTGTTGCAAATGGTTTTGAAGATGGGGTTATTTTAGGAAGCGGTTTTAATGCAAATATAGCTTTGATAGAAGCGCTAGTTCGCCCTAAAGATATGCTTTTTATGGATGAGAAGTACCATGCTTCAGGCATACTTGCTACTAACTTTAAAAAGATTAATGTAGTGTTTTTTAAACATAATGATATGAATGAGTTAAAAAAACTTCTTGAATCAAGCAGTGCGCAGAGAAAAATAGTTGCCGTTGAGGGAATTTACTCGATGGATGGCGATATAGTAGATAGTGCTGTTTTTGAACTTTGTGATAAACATGATGCGATTTTGATAATGGATGAGGCACATAGCAGCGGAGTTTTAGGAGAACATTTGATGGGAGTGTATGAGCACTACAACATTAGCATAAAACCAAACCATATAAAAATGGGAACTCTTGGCAAAGCTTATGGAAGTTTTGGCGCATTTATCTTAGCATCTTCACATATAGTTGAGTATCTAATAAACCGTGCAAAGCCCATTATATATGCAACTTCACTCTCTTTGTATGATACTCTTTTAGCCCATAACGCTCTTTTATTTATGTTAGAAAATAGAGAGTTTTTAAAAGAAGAGATAACAAAAAGACAAGAGATAGTTTATGAAGAGTTAGGCATTAAGATGGATGCTCTGATTTGTAGCGTTGTGATTAATGATAATGAGCGAGTGATAAAAATACGAGATACGCTAAAAGATAGAGGTTACGCAGTTGGCGGTATAAGACAGCCAACAGTTGAGCATGCTATCATCCGCCTTATTGCAAGAGTTGGCGAGAGTAGCGAGGATTTAAGAGTGTTGTGTAGAAGTTTAAAGAAGTTAAAAATATGAAAATATCAACACTGCATATAACTCTTGATGAGAAAACTTTAGTAGATATAAGTTTTAACATCAACTCATCCCTAGCTCTTGTTGGGCAAAGCGGAAGCGGAAAAAGTCTAACCATAAAGGCACTTTTGTCTATGTTGCCAAGCAGTATGAAAGTGTCGCTAAAATATGAAAATAGTTTTGAGCTCATTGCTGGAGAGACTATTTCGTTTGTTCCACAAAATCCTTTTACAGCGCTTTCTCCTCTGACAAAGATAAAAAAGCAGTTTTTTGTTCCCACAAAGAGGGTTGAAGAGTTGTTTGCTCAAGTTGGTTTGGATGTAGAGCTCTTGGATAGATTTTCTCCAGAACTTTCAGGCGGACAGCTCCAAAGAGTAGTAATAGCAATGGCACTAAGCCATGAGCCAAAACTTATGTTGCTTGATGAGCCTACAACGGCACTTGATCCAAAAACAAGAGGTATGATTTTAGAACTCCTAAAAAAGCTTCAAATAGAACTTGGATTTAAGATACTCTTTGTAACACACGATATTTCCTCGGCAAAGATGCTTTGTGAAGATATTTGTGTATTGAGAAATGGGGCGATTGTTGAGAGTGGAAAAATGGCAGATATAGTAAATAATCCGACACAAGAGTACACAAAAATTTTAATAGATGCAAATTTTGCAAATAGGGATTTTAGAATATGAGAATAATAAGAAATATATTTTTTACACTTTTTCTAGCAGGTGTTTTAGCTCCTTTTGTAGTTGTTGGTTATTTTTTAAAAGAGTATAGCTATGACATCTCTTCGATTATAGAGTATCATCCGCCTCTTACTACAAGAATATACGATAAGAATGGCGAAAAAATTGCGAATCTTTTTGAAGATGAGCATAGATACTATGCAAGATTTGATGAGATACCGCCACGTGCTATTGAAGCGCTACTTGCAATTGAAGATACTACTTTTTTTGAACATACTGGGATTAATTTTGATGCTATTTTTAGAGCAATTATAAAGGATATACAAGCTGGAAAAATGGTTGAGGGTGCTAGTACCATCACTCAACAGCTAGTCAAAAACAGACTCTTAACTAGAGAGAAAAAAATCTCAAGAAAGATAAAAGAGCTGATTTATGCATTTAAAGTTGAACTCTCTTTAAGTAAAGAAGAGATTCTTGAGAGATACCTAAATGAGATATATTTTGGGCATGGCTACTACGGCATAAAAACAGCCGCTGATGGCTATTTCCGTAAAAGTTTAAATCAACTCACACTAAAAGAGACAGCCCTTCTTGTGGGTCTTGCTAAGGCTCCAAGCACTTATGCGCCAACGAAAAATTATGATATATCTATGGGCAGAGCAAATCGTGTAATATCTAGAATGCACGCACTTGGATGGATTGATGATGATACTCACACAGCTTCTTTACTTGAAAAACCAGAAGTTTTTGATGACACACTAACGCAAAACAGTGCACCATTTATTGTTGATGAAGTGCAAAGACGGGTTGCTGATATTGGTATCACTGATTTTAAAACAGGCGGATATGAAGTATATACAACGGTTGATTTAAAGCTTCAAGAAGCAGCAGAGGTCTCACTCAAAAAGGCGTATGACTTATCTGTTGCAAGAATAAAAGCAAATACATCTTCAAAAGATAAACAGACAGTAAAAACAGAACTACTAAATGGGGCACTTATCTCGTTAAATCCAAAAAATGGAGAGATATTGGCACTTGTTGGCAGTGTTGATTATAAAAAGAATTCATACAATAGAGCAACACAAGGCCGTCGCCAACCAGGTTCAGCTTTTAAACCATTTATCTATCAAGTTGCCCTTGATTTAGGCTATTCAGGTGTTACAGAACTATATGACATAGCACGAACTTATACTTACTATAAAGATGGTGAGGAGCAGAAGTGGCAGCCAAAAAACTATGAAAAAAGTTATAAAGGGCTACTTACTCTTAGAGAAGCGCTTGTTCACTCAAGCAATCTTGCAACGATTAATCTAGTCAACGATATAGGACTGCCACAACTGCTCAAAGAGTTTAAAAAGTTTGGTATTAAAAATCTTCCGCCAGATTTATCTATCGCTCTAGGAAGTATCACACTCTCTCCATTGCAACTAGCTCAGTACTATAGCTCTTTTGCAAACAACGGAGTACAAGTTGAGCCAATTCTTATAAAAAATATAGACAAAGGTCTTACAACGATTTTTGAGAGCAAATTAAAGAGTCAGTATATAACAGACCCAGCACAAGCATACATAATGACAACTATACTAAGAGATGTAGTTGATCGTGGTACAGGGCGTAATGCTGCTGTAAAAGGGATAGAACTTGCTGGAAAAACTGGAACTACAAATAAAAATATGGATGGATGGTTCGCAGGATACTCTCCAAGTATAGAAACTATCGTGTGGTTCGGAAACGATGACAATACTCCAATGGACAGAATAGAGACGGGTGGTAGAATAGCAGGACCCGCTTTTTCTATGTACTATGAGAAAGTTTTAGAGCTATATCCTCAGGTTCCAAGAAAGTTTGAAAAGCCAGATGGTATCAAAGAGATTACTATAAATGGTAAAAGAGAGTACTTTAGTGATACTTCAAAACCACCAAGAGTTGACGCAGAAACAAACACAAACGAGACACTGCTCTTTTAGAGAGTGCCTCTTTGCAAAGTTTATATTTTAATACTCGTCACGCACTATGTTGTGACATCTAAAACATGCATGTTCTATGTAAGTGTACGCTCTTTGCGCCTCTTCTCTACGAACTTGACCTGATTGGTTATACTTGTTTTCAATAGCATCTAAGATTATTTGAACATTATGGCTGATGATTTGCGCACTCATAACAGCTTCATTTGCCTTATTTTTTTTCTTCTCAGGAAGCATTGCAGAGAATTTCTCTTTATTTCCAAGTAAATCTTGTGCATGTTGCGCAAATCTTTTTACAGATTGTTCAACACCAGATTGGTCACTTGCGATAAATGCTCTTTGAACTTCGCTAAGTTCAGCATTTAAAAGTAGCATATTTGATTTCAAATCATAAGCAGACAGAGATGAAGATAGAAGTGTTGCTAAACCAACAGCGATTATACTTTTAGTCATAATCAATTCCTTTATTTTGTAGTAATTAATTGTAGCATAATGTGTTTTGATAAGGGATTAGGTTAAGGATAAATTTTTAAATTATTTAGAATTTTTATTTAATAAAAAACAAAGAAATAGAGAATTTCTTTGTTTTGTGTATTAGTTAAAAGCTCTGTTTAATGCGCAAAATAGAGCTTTTACAGAGGCAGTGGCTATATCGTTATCAGCCCCTACGCCAAAACATGAGAGAGTGCTCTGGGTCTCTATCTCTATATATGCTATCGCTTTTGCAGAGCTTTTGTTGCCAAATGAGTGCTCAAAGTATGAGTTAATAGAAAAACTGTTTCTATAATCTTTCATCAAAGCGTCTCTACAAGCATCCACTGGACCGTTACCCTCTCCGTTTGATACTATCTCAGTGCCATTAAGGATGTAGGTAAGTGTACATTTTGAGATACCTTTTAGTGATGAGACTGTAAAATCAACCAAAGAAATATGCTCTTTTATGTTGAAGTAGTTCTCGTTAAATATCTCAAATATCTCTTCGCCGCTCAACTCTTGACCTTTTTTATCACTAACATCTTGAACTAGCTTGCCCATCTCTGGATGCATTGCTTTTGGAAGTTGATAACCAAAGTTTTTCTCTAGTATATAAGCAACTCCGCCTTTTCCAGATTGTGAATTGATACGGATGATGCTCTCATAGCTTCGCCCCACATCATCTGGGTCAATAGGAAGATATGGAACTTCCCAATGTGAAGCTGGATTTACCTTTCTGTGAGCTAAACCTTTATTGATCGCATCTTGATGAGAGCCAGAAAATGCCGTATATACAAGCTCTCCAACGTATGGATGACGAACATGAGTCTCTATCTCCGTGCATCTCTCAACTACATCTAAAACCTCATTTACGTTAGAAAAATCAAGTTTAGAATCAATGCCTTGAGTTGTCATATTAAGAGCAAGAGTTATGATGTCAACATTTCCCGTTCTCTCTCCATTGCTCAAAAGTGTTCCCTCAACTCTATCAGCACCTGCTAAAAGCGCTAACTCAGTAGCTGCTATACTTGTCCCTCTGTCGTTGTGAGTGTGAGTTGAGATGATTACATTTTCTCTATTGTCCAAATGTCTGCTCATCCACTCAATTTGATCAGCATAGATATTTGGTGTTGCCATCTCTACTGTTGCTGGAAGATTTATGATAACTTTTCTGCTATCACTAATCCCCCATCTTGCTGTTACTGCGTTTGCTATCTCTACTGCATAATCAAGCTCTGTTCCTGTAAAACTCTCAGGAGAGTACTCTAAGTATATCTCTCCATCATGTTGTTTTTCATACTTCTTAACAAGGTCAACACCCTCTAGGGCAAGGGCAATTATATCTTCTCTTGATTTTTGAAAAACCATCTTTCTTTGAGCCACTGAAGTTGAGTTGTATAGATGAACAGTCGCTTTTTTAACACCACGAAGTGCTTCAAATGTTCTCTCTATCAAATGCTCCCTTGCTTGAACTAAAACTTGAATAGTTACATCATCTGGGATAAGTTTGTCATCCACTAAGCGGCGTAAAAATTCAAACTCAACTTTTGAAGCAGATGGAAAACCAACCTCAATCTCTTTGAATCCGATTTTGAGTAAGAGTGCAAATAGTGAAAGTTTTTTATTCATATCCATTGGGTTGATAAGTGCTTGATTTCCATCACGTAAATCTACACTGCACCACTTTGGAGCTTGGGTTATGCTATTGTTTGGCCATTGTCTATTTGGCAAATCTATCTTTGGATAGGGACGATACTTCCCTTGTGGAATATTTTTCATAATAAACCCTCATAAATTAAAATTTCAATAATGCACTCTTATATACAGTTATTGTGATGCGAATTATAGCAAAAATGCGATTAGTAGATTGTTTTTAAAGAGGCAGTAGCAAGAAAAAAGAGAAATTAGCTGGCGGCTAAATTTATAATTTGCATATTTAACTCTTTTTTTATCTCATCTATTTGTTGAAGTTTTTGTGAGTAATCTACAAGCGCAGAGCTTTTTTTTAGTACTATCAAGTCGTGGGCTAATTTGTGGAGTTTGGTATGAAGGGCAACCACTTTTTTGTAAGATTTTCTTGAAGTAAAGGTCTCTATATTGGACTCAAGCCACTCTTCTAAATTGCATTTATCCAAATTTAGCACTTCTGTTAGATTTGTAGTATCAAGCAAAAACTCTTCTAGTTTTTTAATCCATGTATTATGTCCAACTGCTACATAGAGGAGCTCCATGTCATCTTTTTTAAATTTGCAACTCTTTATCCACTCTACATCAGGTTTCCAAGCGTTGCTCCACTCTAAAAATAGTTCGGCTCTCATCGGTTTTGCTATTGCGTAACCTTGAGCAAACTCATACCCCATATTTAAGAGGGTTTTCCCATGCTCTATCGTTTCAACACCCTCAGCTATAATTGTTTTTCTAAATGCCAATCCAAGCCCTAAAACTCCCTCTAGTATCGCCAAATCATCAGTGCTGTAAAGCATATTGTTTATAAAGCTCTGATCAACTTTTAAAACTGTTACTGGAAGAAGTTTTAGATAACTTAGGGATGAGTAACCTGTTCCAAAATCATCAATTGAGAACATAACTCCCATCTCTTTACATTCAGATATGATTTTTATAACATTATTTATATCTTCTAGAGCACTTGTTTCTAATATCTCAAGTTCAAGCATTTGAGCAGAGATATTAGGATACTTTTTTAGTTCTATTTTTAGCTTACGGACAAAATCATCTTCTTGAAGCTGTTTTGCACCTATATTTACACTAACTTTTACTTTAATACCATTCTCTTGCCATCTGTTTATCTGTCTAAGTGCAGTAGATATTACCCATTCGCCAAGCTCTATGGCAAGTGGCTGGTCTTCTATGGTTGGTAAAAATGTCATTGGAGCTAAAAGCCCTTTGGTTGGATGCTCCCATCTAATCAGAGCCTCAACGCCTATAATTTCGCCTGAGCGCATATTTACTTTTGGTTGATAGTGTAAAATAAACTCATCTTTAACGATGCCATTTCTAATGTCGCTAATCATTTGGTTAAGAGCTTTTATGTTTTGATCTTTTTGTGTATCAAAAATGTGGAAGCGGTTTTTTCCAGCCTGTTTTGCCAGATACATCGCTTGATCTGCTTGACGCAACAGCTGATCTGCTTCTATCTCTGTTGATTGCGGATAAAAAGTTATACCTAGACTAGCTGATACCTTAAGCACGGCGTTGCCATACTCAACTTTAGTAGAAGCCGCGTTTAGAAGTCTTGATACCGAGGGTACTACTGATTCAAAATCATCCAAATCGTGAAGCACTGCTACAAACTCATCACCACCAAGTCTTGAGAGCATATCTCCATCACGAAGAGATAATCTCATGTTTTGAGCAAGTTCGCTTAGGAGATAATCTCCCGCTTCATGGCCATACTTGTCATTTATATCTTTAAAACCATCTAAATCTAGGTAGACAATAGCCAAGATATTTTTGCGTCTTAGTGTTTGTGCCATAGAGTGCTTTAGGATATTTCCCAAAAGAATACGGTTTGCAAGACCCGTCAGAGAGTCGTAGTGGGCAATATACTCAAGTTTTTGTTGATGCTCTTTTATAGCACTTATCTCTGAAAATAGAAAAAGATAATATTTAAGAGTTTCACTCTTTTCTTCTTTCTCCTCCTCTTCTTCAATAGTGCTAATATTAAGAAGTGCTGGATAGAGTTCGCCGTTTTTTCTGCGGTTGTATATCTCACCGCTCCAATGATTCTCTTTTTTGAGTTGCTTGAACATATCAGTGTAAAATTCTTGATCCTGTTTATCAGATTTTAAAATCCTCATATTTTTGCCAAGAACTTCATCTTTTTCATATCCTGTGATATGGCTAAAGGCATCATTTGTATCAATGATAGTTCCATCTTTTAGCGTGATGACAATACCCTCTCTGGAGTTTTTAAATACACTAGCTGCAAGTTTTAGCTTTGACTCCATCTGTTGCTGTTTTTTAATCTCATACATAAGAAGAAGTGTGCTACTTGAGAGTGATTCATAGATAGAGAGTATTAGGTTTATAAGTTCTCTAGTAAAACCATTCATACTTTTAGTAGCTTCTTCTTTTGCCATTTGCATCTCCATACCGCTCTCAATAGCGATAATGACATATGACATATATCTATCTGATTCGAGGATGTGTGAAGCTAACCATCTTGCTAAAAAAGAGAGAGTATCTTGAGCGATTTCAGAGATTGAGCGCTCTTTGATTTGTAGTTTTAGCTCTTTTATCGTGTCTATAAATTTTTGATGTACTGCTATGTGTTCTGCTTCTAATGAGTCATAATGAAAATATTTGTTCCAGATAGCCTCTTCTGTTATGAAGTGATACTCAGTGTAATCTAGCAGCTCATCAAGAATATAATTTATTGAGGTTTCTTGGGAGTCAAAGGCAACCGTACGTGCTAATTTATTTAGAAGTTCAACAAGCCTCTTGTGTTGGCTGTCTATTATCTCTATGTTTGTATTAAATTGATCGTTCCAAGGAAAAATATCGATAGCTTGCATTGGTATGCCTTAATACTCTTGTTTATATTATTATATGTTAATTTGATAATATGTGCAACAGTTTTTAAAAAGATTTTTAGTGGAGTTGCTCTGCTTGTAGGCAGAGCAGAGGAGGATAGATGGAGATTAACAGCTATAAGTTGTTTTAAACTCATAAGCAGTTGGGCGGCTCTCATCAGGCCAGATTTGTCTCTCAAACATATAGTGCTGATAATCATCAATAAATGTTTTAGTAAATACAGGACTCAAGAATGAGTGATCAGCAATAAGCGCTTCAGTTGCTTCACGTAAAGTATGAGGCATTTGAGGGATACCTTTTTCACGAATCTCATCAAGACTAAGTTCAAATAAATCCTCATCCATAGGACCAACAGGAACAGTTTTGTTTTTGATACCATCTAAACCAGCCATCATCATAGCAGAGAATGCTAAGTATGGACAAGCAGTAGAGTCTGGGAATCTCATCTCGATACGAGTTGCTTTCTCACCAGCACCATATGGAATACGGCAAGATGCAGAACGGTTTTGCATAGAGTAAGTAAGAATTGAAGGAGCTTCAAACCCTGGGATAAGTCTTTTGTAAGAGTTAGTCGTTGGATTTGTAAGTGCTGCAACAGCTTTAGCATGTTTAAAGATACCACCAGCATAGTGAAGAGCCATCTCTGAAAGGTTAGCGTAGTTACCCTCTTTATAGAAAAGGTTTTTACCATCTTTCCATAGTGATTGGTGAACGTGCATACCGTTTCCATTGTCACCAAAAAGAGGCTTAGGCATAAATGTTGCAGTTTTGCCGTTTAAGTGAGCAACCATTTTTACAACATACTTTAGTTTTTGAACATTGTCAGCAGCACCGATAATATCAGAGAAAACGATACCGATTTCGCCTTGACCTTGTGCAACTTCGTGGTGACCTAAAACAACTTCAAGTCCAACTTGCTCTAACACATCCATCATCTCAGCTCTTAAATCAACTTGAGTATCAATTGGAGCTACTGGGAAATAACCACCTTTTACACCACCTCTGTGACCGCTGTTATATCCATCTGCATAGTGAGTGTTTGAATTCCAGTCACCCTCTTCAGTATCTATTTTGTATCCAGCTTCATTCATGTTGTCAATAATTCTTACGTCATCAAAAACAAAGAACTCATTTTCAGGTCCAAAGTATGCAGCGTCTGCAATGCCTAGAGATTCTGCATGAGCTAAAGTAGCTTTTGCGATAGAACGAGGACATTTTTCATACATTTGACCTTTGTAAATGTCATATACATCACAAATAACAATAATGGTAGGATCAGCAGTAAAAGGGTCTAAAAATGCAGTAGGAACGTCAGCTTTTAAAATCATATCTGATTTGTTGATTGGCTGCCATTTATCTATCGAAGAGCCGTCAAACGGGAATCCGTTTGTTAAATTGTCACTGTTTACAGCACTTGCTCTATATGTAACATGGTGCCATGTACCTTTTAAATCAGTAAATCTCAAATCTACATATTTAACATCATTTTCTTGGCAAAAAGAAAAAAATTCTTCTACGTTATTTACAAATTTTCCCATTTGTTTCTCCTAAATTTTAATAACGCGTAGTATAACTCAAAATAGCACAAAAGGGTAGTTCATACTGCCTAAATTTTAGGCAGTTATTTAAAAAGCTTAATCTCTCCGCCCAATTTTGCGTACATCATGAGGTTTGCAATATTTACACTTCTATCACAAGAACGCTCTAGTTTTCTTAAGCTTCCAAGAACTTTTACATACTCTATTGAGAGCTCTTTTTCGTCTATGATTTTGTTAAGAATCTCTTTTTCCAAAACAGAAAAAAGGTCATCATTCATACTCTCTTCAACAAGAACTTTTCTGTAATTGTCTTCATAATTGCACTCTTGGATATTTGTAAAACACTCCAAAATATACTTAAGCGCATTGATACTGCTCTTATGAAGAAGTAGGATACTTGGCTTAAATGGCTCAAGATCGCATCCACCCTTAGCGTGTTCACTCATTCTGCGTGCATATTTTTTTACACCAGCGCCAATGCTCACAAGTTCGTTTGTCATCTTTAAAAATGCTATTAAGAAGCGAAGTTCTTGTGCTTCTGGCCCAAAGAGTGCAAATGTTTTTATAATCTCGTTGTCTATTTCATCGCCATTAAAACCAATCTTGCCGAGTATTGTCTCAACCTCTTTAAATCTTTTTGCGTCATTTAGCTTAAATGCCTCTAAAGACAGCTCATCTGCTGTTATTATCTCTTCTAGAAGAAGTGATAATTTATCTTTTATAATGGTTATTTTTTCATGATATTTTGATCCCATATCTAATCCTTTTTATTTGATTTAAAACGCAAAAGGAACTCGTCCATTTTGCTTCGTTAACCCTCAACCAAGGAGGATAAACCGCTATACACCGAATCAACCGAATTTTCCAGTTATATACTCTTCTGTTAATCTCTCTTTTGGAGTAACAAACATATCTTCAGTTTTACCCAACTCTATAAGTTCCCCTAGATACATAAACCCAGTATAGTCGCTAACACGCGCTGCTTGTTGCATGTTGTGTGTAACTATGATTATAGAGACTCTCTCCCTAAGTTCGACGATAAGTTCTTCAATCCCAGCCGTTGAAATCGGGTCAAGTGCAGAAGTCGGCTCATCAAAAAGTAAAACTTCAGGCTCAACAGCTACCGCTCTAGCGATACAGAGTCTTTGTTGTTGACCACCAGACAAACCGTTTGCATCATGTTTTAGTCTATCTTTTACTTCATTCCAGATAGCTGCATCTTTGAGTGCTTTTTCAACCCTGCCACTAAGTTCAGTTCTGTTTTTTATACCCTGAAGTTTCAGTCCATAAGCAACATTATCAAAGATACTCATTGGAAAAGCTGTTGGTTTTTGAAAAATCATCCCTATTTGAATTCTAAGTTTTATCAAATCCTCTTTTGATGTTAAAATATTTCTATCTTTAAAAATAATTTCGCCGTTATATTTGTTGTTTGGATATAAATCATGCATACGGTTAAAGCTTCTAAGAAGAGTAGTTTTTCCACATCCTGATGGCCCAATAAGGGCTGTTATGTTATGTTTTGCCACAGGCATAGAGAGTTTTTTAACACTTGGCGTATCTACTCCAGCATAGGTAAACTCAAAGTTTTTAACTTCAAGCGCTTTTTCTTTATTTATCTCAATGATTGTTGCCATTAACGTTTCCCTCTCTTTTTTAATAAAAATAGTCGTCCTAATATATTTAGAGTCAAAATAAACATACTAAGTATAAAAGCGGCTGCCCATCCAAGTTGTTGCCAATCTTCGTACGGACTTGTTGCGTAGTTGTACATAGTTACAGTTAGTGAAGCCATCGGTTGACTCATATCTGTATTTAAAAAATTATCATTAAATGATGTAAAAAGAAGTGGTGCCGTCTCTCCAGCAACACGAGCAACACCGAGTAAAATACCAGTTAAGATACCAGCTTTTGCGCCGCGATAAACAACTTGAATAATTACTTTATATTTAGGAGCGCCAAGTGCAAAGGCTGCTTCTCTGAGAGTTGATGGAACAAGTTGGAGCATATCGTCAGTCGTTCTTAGGATAATAGGAAGCATGATGATGCTTAGTGCAATCGTCCCTGCCCAGCCGCTAAAGTGCCCAGAAGGGGCAACAACAATAGCATAAACAAATGCGCCAATAACGATACTTGGAGCTGACATCATAATGTCTGAAATATCACGGATTATCTCTGCAACTTTAGATTTTTGAGAATATTCGCTTAGATATGTACCAGCTAAAACACCAAGCGGGATACCAAAAAATGAGGCATAGCCAACAAGATAGAGTTGCCCAATAAGAGCGTGTTTTAGTCCTCCATCACTATTTCCTGGAGGAGCTCCTTCATTTAAAAAGATACTCATACTTAGTGCGTCAATACCGTTTATGATAAGAACGCTTAAAATCCAAAATAAAAAACCCATTCCAATGAGCGCAGAGAGGGTTGAGAGTGCCATGACTATTTCATTAATGATGATTCTTTTTTGAGTGTGTGTCATTATATAACCCTTTTTCTTCGTAAAAAGTAGAACTTAGCAACAGATATAATCGTAAAGCTTACAACAAGAAGAAGCAGTGATAGTTCAAAAAGAGATGAGTAGTAAAGAGCGCTATCGGCTTCTGCAAACTCATTTGCAAGTGTTACTGGAATTGACGTTGCGGGCTGTGTTAAATCTGTTGAAATCTTATGGACGTTACCCATAACAAATGTTACAGCCATAGTTTCACCAATAGCACGTCCAAGTGCTAGTATAAAGGAACCAATAATTCCAGCCTTTGCGTATGGAATGATAATGTCTTTTACAACATCCCATTTAGTCCCGCCAAGAGCATAAGCTGACTCTTTTAATATATCTGGAGTTGTGTTCATCGCATCACGTGTTATAGCCGCCATAAAAGGGAGTATCATAACTGAGAGGACGATACCAGCACTAAGCATACTAATACCAACTCCGCCAAATATATCACGGATAATTGGTACGAAGTAAAAAAGCCCCCACATTCCATAAACAACAGAAGGAATCGCCGCTAAGAGCTCTATTGAGACACCAATAGGGCCTTTTAGTTTTGCGTGAGCTATCTCGCTTAAGAAGATTGCAATACCAATTGCAAGAGGAACAGCTAAAATCATTGCTAAAAAAGTAGATATAACTGAGCCGTAAATAGCAGGAAGAGCGCCGAACTTTTCTAAGTTTGGTGCCCATTTGTCTTCTGTAATAAAAAGAAATCCAAATGCTTTTATCGACTCTAGCGAGTGCTCAAAAAGTACACTAAATATCCACGCAACAAGCAATAAAATACCAAAGGCAATAAATCTTGTTGTATTTGCAAAAAGTTTATCTATAAAAATACTCAAGCAATTCTCCCTTTTTTTAAATAATTGCTGAATTTTATGTTTCTTTGATTACAAAAAGATTACAAAAGGGTTTACTTTCTTATATACTTCTTTACAAGGAGTTATTTATGAAAGAAAAAACAAAAACAAAAATAGAGAAAAAAAATAGTAAAAAAGATGAAAAAATAAAGATTTGGGTTAAAAAAGAGACTCTGCTTTATGAGAGAGAGTTGGAAAAACTTCAGATAGAACTACTGAAATTTCAAAACTATGTAAAAGAGAAGGGGCTTAAAGTTCTTATGATTTTTGAAGGGCGTGACGCTGCTGGAAAGGGCGGTACGATAAAGAGAATAACGGAGCATCTTAACCCAAGAGGGGCGAGAATCGTAGCGCTTCCAAAACCAAGTGATCAAGAGAGATCGCAGTGGTATTTTCAGAGATATGTAGCACATCTGCCAAGTGCTGGAGAGATAGTTCTTTTTGATAGAAGTTGGTACAACAGAGCTATGGTTGAGCCTGTTATGGGCTTTTGTAGTGAGAGAGAGCACCATAAGTTTTTAAAAGACGCACCGCAGTTTGAGAAGATGATAGTAGATGAGGATATAAAAATCTTCAAATTCTATTTTTCAGTAACAAAAGAGGAGCAAAAAAAGAGATTTGCGAAAAGAGAGCAAGACCCTCTAAAGCAGTACAAACTCTCTGATGTTGATTTAAGTGCTCAAAGTTTATGGGATGAGTACGCACTTGCAAAGTACATGATGCTAAGTGCGACACATACAGAATCGGCTCCGTGGACAGTCATAAAAAGTGACAACAAAAAAAGAGCCAGAATAAACACTATAAAGCATATTTTGAATTTTGTGGATTATCCAAACAAGATAGAAGATGCCCAAATAGAGGTTGATAGAGACGTGATAGTTTATGGAAGAGATGAAACAATAGCGATGGAGAGCAAGTTCAAATTTTCGCCAAAGAGCAAGTAGTAGCTGTAATCATCTTGTAATATGGAGCCATTATAATTTCGCAAACATTCAAAAAGGAAAACAAATGTTAAAGAAATTAGCTTTAGTTACTTTGGTTGCAGCAGCATCAATTAGTTCTTCATTCGCGTCGGATAAGATAAACGGTGCAGGTGCCTCGTTTCCTGCTCCTTTATACTATGATTGGGCATATAACTATAAAAAAGATACAACAAATCTTGTAAATTATCAGTCAATAGGTTCAGGCGGAGGAATCAAGCAAATCGCAAAAAGAGTTGTTGAGTTTGGTGCATCTGATGAAGCTTTAAGCACGTTAGCACTTGCAAAGGATAACCTATTTCAGTTTCCAGCTGTGATAGGTTCAATCGTAGTTGCATTTAACGTAGATGGAGTTGCTGATGAAACTCTTAAGCTTAGCAATGAAGTTGTAGCAGATATTTTTGCAGGAAAAATTACAATGTGGAATGATAAAGCTATCGCAGTGGATAATCAAGGGCTTAATCTTCCAAATGAAAAAATCATAGTTGTTCACCGTTCAGACGGTTCAGGAACGACTTTTAACTTTACTTACTATTTAACTCAAAGTTCTAAGAACTGGAAAGAGAGTTTTGGAACTGGTAAAGCGGTTGACTGGGCTACTGGAATCGGCGGAAAAGGTAATGAGGGTGTTGCAAGTTTAGTTAAACAAACTCCTTACTCAATCGGATATATAGAAAATGCTTACAAAGAGAAAAATAACCTTTCAGCTGCTGTTCTTAAAACTGCAAACGGTAAATGGGTAAAAGCAACAGAAGAGAACTTCAAAGCTGCCGCAAAGTATGCTACTTGGACAAAAGAGAAGCACTTTTACTCTGTTTTAGCATTGCAACAAGGTGATACATCTTACCCAATAGTTGCGGCTACATTTATCCTTCTTCCTAGAGAAGGCGGCGAAATGAATAAAAAAGTAACTGCTTTCTTTGACTATGCTTTTAAAAATGGTGACGAGAGCGCTAAAAAACTCGGTTACATTCCTCTTCCTGAGGAGACTAAAAAAATGATTAGAGAGTACTGGGCAGAAAACCTTAAATAATCGTTTATCTACACTCATTCTATATTTTCTCTCCTAATAAAATCTCCTACCAAGCCCTTGCAACTTCTCATTGCAAGGGCTTTTTTTCGTTTTAAAATCTTTTTATTTTTGCATAACAACTGTAATCTTTTCGTAATCTAATGATTTTATAATTCTCTCACAAAAAAACAAGGGAATAAAAAATGAAAAAAATCGTTTTATCAACTATAGCTGCATTAGCGGTTAGCGCGACTAGCTTAAGTGCTGCTCAGCAGTTTTATGTAGATGACAAAGGACAAGTGTTTACAACTTCTGCTCCTGACCGTGTTGCTCTAAGTGCAAATGATGGTGTTTCTATAAGTTCAAAAGCTGTTCGTTTAGATTTTAGCGGT
>CAMBTK010000003.1 GCA_945870785.1 Sulfurimonas crateris | reverse complement strand
TTTATATTTTAAAAACTTTATTGACAACTTATTAATACCTACTTAATTATAATTTGATGACAAAGCGCTTATATAAAAGCAACTCTAAAAATTAAAATGAAGAAGATACTATGGCAATACAAGATATAGCGATGATTGGTGTGCTAATCATCTTAAGTTTAGCAGTCCTGCTAAAACTACCAAACGCTTAATGAAAAAAACTCCTCTTAAAAACAGTATATACACTTATCTGCTCAAAGCGTTTGGCATTTTACTAGTCATAACGCTTATAAGTCACATGTTTCATCAACCTCTTGATATTATAAATATCGCGCTTATTCATATCATCCCTGTGGTTACAGTTGCGATTCATGGCAACATAAAAGCGACTATTATCATCACTGTCTTAAGCGTTATTTTTTTAAATTTTCTCTATATTCCGCCTCTATACAGCTTTAGCGTACACAATGAACTCTATATCTGGAGTTTTATCATCTTTGCAATAGTTGGATTGATTATCACGATTCAAGCAAAAAATCTCTCTACACAGACAAAACAAAATGAGATGAGAGAGAATCTCTTAAACATCATCTCACATGATTTACGTACACCGCTCTCAACCATCATAGGCACTACAAATCTTCTCTTATCTAACTCAAGCTTAGATGAGAAAGGGAGAAAAAATCTTCTTGAGGATATAAACTATGCCTCAATCAGAATGAAAAGATTAATCACAAACATATTGGACAGTACAAGACTCTCAAGCCTAAATATAGATTTAAAATTTGATTGGTGTGATTTTGAAGATATTGTAGGCGTTGCTTTAGAAGAGTTTGCAGATAAACTTCAAGATGACCTTTTAGATATAAAGATTGAAGATTTTAGACTTTTTTGGGGTGACAATATTTTACTAAAACAGCTCCTTGTAAACTTACTCGACAATGCTTTTAAATACTCTGTAAATAACACAAAAGTTTCTTTACATATCATAGACTCTAAAAATAGCCTCAAAATAGAGGTTTTTAACCAAAGCAGTTATATTGAAGAGAAAAAACTAAAAAATATATTTGATAAATTTTATCGCCTTGAAGATTCAAACGACATCTCAGGAAGTGGCATAGGTCTGGCAATCTGTAAAAGCATAGTCACTCTTCATGGCGGAGAGATAAAAGCTAGTGCCATCAACAATGGCGTACTTATTGAGGCAAAATTACCTATTTTAAAAAAGGCAAATTTAGTATGAAAAACTATCTTATCCAAATTATAGAAGATGATTCATCTGTAAAAAAACTCTTAGAGATTACATTTAGAGAACATAATCTAAACCATATCTCTTGTGATAACAAAAAAAATGCCATGATGCTTTTTTTAACACACTCTCCCGACCTGCTTCTAGTAGATTTGGGGTTGCCCGATGGTGATGGAAAAGAGTTTATAAGAGAAGTAAGAGAGATTTCAAAAGTTACAATAGTCGTTCTTAGCGCAAGAGATGATGAAAAAGAGATTGTTGCGGCTCTTGATGCAGGAGCGGATGACTACATAACAAAACCATTTTCAGTCAATGAACTCTTAGCTAGAATCAGAGCAAATCTTAGACGCAGTATTAGTGGAGAAAATATATCTAGCAAAATCACTTGTGCTGAATTAGAGCTGGATATAGCCTCAAGAGATATATTTTTTAGAAATGAACAACTTAAACTCACACCAATTGAGTTTGAACTTCTTAAGTATTTTTTACTAAACGCAAACAAAACACTTACTCATAAACAGATACTCAAAGAGGTTTGGGGAGTCGGGTATCAAAATGAGATGCAGTACCTTAGAACATACGTTAACACACTTAGAAAAAAGATAGAACAAAACAGTACAAGACCAAAATACATAAAAACAGAGTCTGGTATCGGTTATAGATTTTGTTGCAATAACTAAAAGAGATATTTATGCAAACGCACGATGTTAAGATAATCTTTATGAGCTTTGTTATTCTTATTGGGATAGGTGCTTTTTTACTAATGCTTCCTTTTGCACATAACGGAGAACTTACTATCATTGACGCTCTATTTACTTCAACATCTGCGATTTGTGTGACGGGGCTTATTGTCAAGGACACTCCTGTTGATTTTACTACTTTTGGTCACACTATCATTCTTCTTCTTATTCAAATCGGCGGATTGGGATATATGACAGCAGTCACATTTTTGGCTATTATGCGTGGAAAAAAACTTGGATACAGAGATAGACTTATCTTAAGAGAGTCTCTAAACTACCCAGGTATGAGTGGAGTTTTTCGTTTTTTAAAAATAGTATTTACCTCGATAGTTGTAATAGAACTAAGCGGTGCAGCTATACTCACTCTTAGATTTTTTACAGATATGTCATTTGCAGATGCATTATGGTTTGGTATTTTTCACTCAATCTCAGCTTTTAACAATGCTGGATTTTCTCTCTTTAGCGATAATATGATGGGCTTTAGAGATGATTTAATCATAAATATCACAATCCCTCTGCTTATAATCATAGGCGGACTTGGCTACCTTGTACTCTTAGAGCTATACAACTACCGTAAAAAATCCCTAACCCGCCTATCAACACACACTAAACTAGTTTTATGGACATCAGCTATTTTGATTTTTGCGGGGATGGCAATCATCCTCTCTTTAGAGTGGAACAATCCAAACTCACTTGGAAACTTACCAATTTTGGAAAAAATTGTTGCTGCATGGTTTGCTTCTGTGAACTACCGTACTGCTGGTTTTAACACTATTGATTTTTCTACACTAAACGATTCTGATCTCTTTTTTGGAACTTTTTTTATGATTACTGGCGGTAGTCCTGGCGGAACAGCAGGTGGTATCAAAACCACAGTTTTAGCACTCTCTGTTATTGGTGTATGGTTTACTTTGCGTGGTCAAAACAATCCGCACATCTTCAACAGAAGTTTAGCTCCATATCAGATAAACAAAGCTTATGCGATTATTTTTATAGCCTCTTTTTATATCTTAGTTTCAACCGTTATTTTAAATGAGAGTGAAAATCTGCACTTTGTTAGAACACTTTTTGAAACATGCTCAGCATTCGCGACAGTAGGCGTATCAACTGGAGATGGTGGGTCACTTAGTTATAGTGCACTCTTTAGTGATATTGGCAAACTCAACAT
This sequence comes from Sulfurimonas crateris, assembly GCA_945870785.1. Lineage (GTDB taxonomy): Bacteria > Campylobacterota > Campylobacteria > Campylobacterales > Sulfurimonadaceae > Sulfurimonas > Sulfurimonas crateris_B. The sequence goes on along the minus strand of CAMBTK010000003.1, from coordinate 61,739 downwards.
AATACTGCTTATGTTAATGGGCAGAATCGGGGTTTTTGCATTTACTGTGGTAATCGTAGGAAAAGCGGTTAAAACCCGTATCAAATTCGCAGAAGCAAAGGTTATTATATGACATACGTTGTTATTGGACTAGGAAGATTTGGATACCACGTAGCCAAAGGGTTGGCACAACAAGGAGAAGCAGTTATCGCCATAGATAACGATGAAGAGAAAGCTAGAGATATAAGCGAGTTTGTTCAAGATGCAATCGCGCTTGATTCATCAGACCCAAAAGCACTTTATGAAGCTGGAATAGCTGATGCAGAGGTTGCAATCGTCAGCATAGGAGAAAATATTGAAGCGAGTATTCTCACAGTGATGGCGCTCAAAGAACTCGGCATTAAAACAGTAGTGGCAAAGGCTATCACACAGGTTCATGGTCAAATATTATCAAAACTAGGTGCTGCTAAAGTTATATATCCAGAGATGGAATCAGCAAAAAAACTAGTAAAAACAATAGTTGAAAATATGAATTATGAAACTATTGATTTATCCATAACCATGAAAATTGCTAAAATGGCTGTTAGCTCTTTGTGGGTTGGAACTTCCATCTTGTCGCCAAGATTTCAAGATGAGTTTGAAGTTAAGCCTATCGCATATAAACATCAAGGGGAGTGGCGTACTTCATTTGATAAGAACGATATTCTCGAAGCAGGTGACATTTTAGTAGTTCTTGGCAACAGCAACAACATAGAAGCATTAAGCAAAAGAGTTTTAATGTAGTTTTGATAATTTTTACAACTATTTATTAATTTCCTTATTATGAGTTATCTTGTAAAACTCCACAAATTTATTCTAAGGCATTTTTTTGTCAAACAATCACAATAACAGTAGCTTTCCACTTTACAACAACAATGACGTGTTAATGGAATATAGTGGTGCTGATATGGACATGGCAACTATAAAAAGTCTCATAAGAAATCTAAACGAAGCTCAAGAGATATCAAAAACAGGGCATTGGAAGCTAGTTATAAGCACAAATGAACTTTTTTGGTCAGATGAGACTTATAGAATATTTGGTTTAATTCCTAATGAGATTGAACCATCTTATGAAAAGTTTTTTAGCTTTGTACATGAAGAAGACCGTGCCACTGTGCATGATGCTTATATGAAGTCACTTGAAGATAAAAAATCATACTGCATTGTACATCGCATAACAACAAAAGACAAAAAACTAAAATATGTCGAAGAGAGATGTATTCACAAGCTCGATGTCGATGGCAATGTTATAAAATCTATTGGAACTGTTCACGATATAACAGAGAGGATAGAGCGCGAAAAAGAGCTAGAGATTGCGTCAAATGTTTTTAAATACGCCTCAGATGGCATTGTCATAACAGATAAAAACAACCATATTGTCTCTGTAAATAGCTCGTTTGAGAAACTTACAGGATACTCTAAAGAAGAAGTTCTAGGTAAAGACCCAAAATTTCTAAGCTCTGGTTGGGGAAATGAAGAATTTTACAAAAAAATGTGGAGTAGTTTAGCTAACTATGATTTATGGAACGATGAGCTTTGGGACAGAAAAAAAGATGGTTCACTCTATGCTGTTGAGCAGACTGTTATCTGCGTAAGAGATAAAAACCAAGAGGTCCTAAACTATATTGGGATGTCTCGTGATATAACTGAAGAAAAAAACTCTCAAGAGAAAATTCATCAACTGGCATTTTATGACTTTTTGACAAAACTCCCAAACGCAAAACTATTTAAACAAGAGGTAGAAACCTATATAAAATCTGCTCACTATAACAGTGAAACTTTTGCTATTTTATTTTTGGATTTAGATAATTTCAAATGGATAAACGACTCACTAGGACACCATGCTGGAGACCTTTTACTTATTGAGATAGCAGCCAAACTACAAAATATCATCTCAGAAGATGGCATACTATCTAGACTTGGAGGAGATGAGTTTGTCATCTTAACTCCGTATGAAAATCTCCTTAGTATCTCTCAATTAGCAGACACTATTTTATCCAGCGTAAAAGAGCCAATAACTATACAAAACAGGGAAGTAAATGTTGGGTGGAGTATCGGGATAAGCCTCTATCCTCAAAATGGGGACAATCATAGCGATTTGCTAAAAAATGCAGATACGGCTATGTATGAAGCAAAAAATAGTGGTAAAAACAGTTTTAGATACTTCAATGATATGATGAATAAAGATGCCTTGTATCGCCTAGAATTAGATACAAAATTAAGACATGCCATAGCAAACAAGAGCTTTTTCTTAAACTATCAACCAAAGTACTCATTTGTAGAGAGAAGAACTATCGGAGTAGAGGCTTTAATCAGATGGATAGATAAAGATTTAGGCTTTATCCCACCAGATAAATTTATACCCATAGCAGAAGAGTCAAACTATATAAACGAAATAGGAAGATGGGTTATAAAACAAGCTCTAAGTGACTTAAAAATCATCAACTCAAAACTTGCAACTCCTATTAGCATCTCCATAAATGTTTCTGGAAAACAGCTAGATGAAGCTTCTTTTTATGATGAAGCAAAATCACTTTTACTAGAGAGTGGAGTTGAGCCATCTTTAGTAGAGTTTGAGGTAACAGAGACCTCTATCATGCAAAATATCGAGAGTGTCGTAGATATACTTAAGAAGATAAAAAAATTAGGTGTAAAAATATCAATAGATGATTTTGGTACTGGCTACTCCTCTATGTCGTATCTAAAAAAACTTCCAATTGACACATTAAAGATAGATAGAGAATTTGTCAAAGAGCTAGAGATTGATGAAGATTCAAAAAGTATCGTTAACGCAATTATCGCACTCGCCAAATCTTTTAAACTAACTACAGTAGCTGAGGGCGTTGAAAATGAGGAGCAAAAGCTTATATTAGATGGGCTAAATTGCGATATGACACAGGGCTATCTATATAGCAGACCTCTATCGCTAGATGATTTGTTAGCGTTTTTGTCTTAGGTATCTCTGCAAAATTATCATAGCAGAGATAGAGTCTATACGACCATCTCTGATATATTTTATCTCGCCTCTCATCATTGACTCTGCTTCTATTGATGAGTTACTCTCATCTTGGTAGAAAACATCACCCTCAAATGCAACTAGATTCATAAAATGAGCGACTCTGCGTCTCATCTCATCTTCACTGCTACCGCCAAGAGGAATACCAACTACAACAGCATCAACTTCCCACTCAATAAGTACTTTTTTAACATCTCTTGCTGCTTGGTCTCTGTTTTTTCTCTCTACCGCTTTGAGCGGGGTTACCAAATCTTTATGCGCAGAGTATGCAAGTCCTATGCGCTTGAGTCCTAAATCTATTGCAATGTATTTCACTATTTTCCTAGACAAAAAGAGCCAAACATCTTATCTAGCATCTCATCGTTTTCAAATGGCCTAGTGATAGATGCCATCTCTTTTATAGCTTCATTTAGATTAAATGAAAATATCTCAAGCTCTTGATCGTGAAGTGGCTCAAATGCCTCATCTATATAGTTAAGAGCGTTTTGAACTGCACCGATTTGTCTTTGTGAGATTAGCATCATCTCATCTGAAGAGTTTGCTATGTTCATTATATTTTCAAGTGCTAAAATCAGCTCTTCAACACTATCTTTAGAGTTTATCTCCATATCAAAATTTAACTCTGCTCTATAAAATTTTTGCTCTAAATCTATCTTATTTTTTACATAAAAAACGCTCTTGCCAACAGCTTTAGATTTTATAAGAGATATAATCTGCTCATCTTCATCATCCGCTGCTCTTGAAGCATCAAAGAGTGCTACAACTATATCGCTCTCATTTATCGCCTCAAGTGAGCGTTGTATCCCTATCTTTTCTATCTCATCACTAGCTTCTCTTATTCCAGCAGTATCAACTATGCGTATAAGATGTGTGCCGATTTTAACCTGCTCTTCTATCGTGTCTCTTGTAGTTCCTGCTATGTCGCTTACAATAGCTCTGTTGTAATTAAGAAGAGCGTTTAACAGTGAGCTTTTTCCAACATTTGGTTTTCCTATAATTGCCACTTTAAAGCCCTGCATTAGGCCTTCTCTAGCCTTACTTGCTTTGAGGGTTTTTAGAAGTGAAGCTTTGAGTTCTTTGAGATTTGCTTCTATTTGCATAACCAAATCCTCTGGCAAATCCTCTTCTGCATAATCTATGCTCACCTCAGAATAAGCGAGTATATGGATAAGATCATCTCTGATTTTTTCTATATAGCCTTGAAGTGAACCCTTCATCTGCTGTGCTAATATTTTTGCTGCATCTTCGCTTTTTGCTTCGATTAGTTGTGCTATCGCCTCGGCTTTACTTAAATCAATGCGACCGTTAAAAAAAGCACGTTTTGAAAACTCTCCAGCAGTTGCCAACCTTGCACCATAAGCGAGCGTAGCCTTTAGGATGCTTTGCGCAACGATAAAACCGCCATGACACTGAATCTCTACAACATCTTCAGCAGTAAAAGAAAAAGGAGCCCTAAAATAGATAACTATAGCTTCATCAATTAATTCGCCATTAAAATTATATATGTTTGAGAGTGAAGCATATCTAGGAGTGAAATTTTCTTTGTGGGTAAGTTTTGAAGCAATCTCTAAAGCGCTATCTCCGCTTATACGAATTATCGCTATTGAACCTATGCCATTGGCTGTTGCAATGGCACTTATTGTATCTTGACTCATTAATCAATCTCCTCTCTTTGAAAACGAGTTTCCAAAGAAATTCATTAGTTGTGGTAATCGTTTATGATTATAAACTTTAGTCCATCTCTTGTAGAACGAACTGCTACATATTTATTTGGATATTTCTCTCTAAGCTCTTTTAGTGCAATTTGAATTAAAACACCATCAAGAATTTTTGTTTGCGCACGACCGTCTCTGTCAATATTTTCACAAACAGTAACTAAATATCTTGTAACTGACTCTTCTTGATTTTTTAAAAACTCTGCTATTTCTAGGCGAAGTTGAAGCTGGTATTTTGTGTTTATCCAGTTAAAAATCATATATGACAGTGCTTTATATCTATAACCCTCTTTACCGATAAGCAGGGCAGCATCTTCACCTTTGAACTCAACAAGAAGAGTATTTTCATCATACGGCGTTACTTCAATTTTCTCAATATTAAAGCATATTGATTTAAAGAGTTCATTTATCTCTTTTTCAACACTTTTAGAAACTTGATATGCACTTATTTTTATTTTTACTTTTTCAGGAAGATCTTCATTTTCATCATCATAATCTGCAGTATAATTAATATCTTCCATATCATAGTCATCATCATCTTGCATGCTCACAAAAGATTGTGGCATGATAGTGTCATTTACAATGTTGTGATTGTGTTTTGGAAGCTCTTTTTTAGGCTTTGGTTCTGGTTTAGGTTCTGGCTTAAACTCTTTTTTTCGCTCTTGCTTGAGCTCTTTTCTTACTTCTGGTTTTAATTCAACTTTCTCTTCAGTGTATCTCTCTTTTTGAACTACTGGAGTTGGCTTTGTCTCTGTTAGAGTTTTTTGAACATCTTTATCCTCTTGATAACTTTTCTCTTTTGTCTTTTTTGCCGCTACTATAATGGCACTTTTTTTAAAAAGTCCCATAAAGCCATTGCTTGGAGATTGGACGATCTCTATTGCCAACTCACTAGCAGAGCACCCTAGCGCCGAAGCGGCATCTTTACATGCTTGCTCTAAAGTTGCCGACTCAATCTTAATCATCTTTGTTCTCCACATGTTTGTGTGCAGCTATTTGAGCATCTTTTGCATTTTTAAACTGCTGATTAACGATAAATTGTTGCCCGATTGAGAACATATTGTTTATGAACCAGTAAAGAACTAGACCTGAAGGGAATGTTATAAAGAAGAATGTAAATATTATAGGTAAGAACTTAAATATCTTCTCTTGAAGTGGATCAGTGAAATTACTAGGTGTAAGTTTTTGCTGATAGTACATCGAAGCACCCATAAGAATTGGAAGAACAAAAGTTGAGTCCATTCTTGAGAGGTCATTTACCCATAACATCCAAGGTGCACCTTGAAGCTCAACAGCATTTAAAAGTACACGATAAATTGCAAAAAATACTGGTATTTGAAGCAACATAGGAAGACATCCGCCAAGAGGGTTTGCTCCATGTTTTTTATACATATCCATAACAGCAGCATTCATTCGTTGTGGATCACCCTTGTATTTTGCCTGAAGTGCTTTAACTTGAGGCGCAATATCTTTCATCTTTTGCATAGAAACCATACCTTTGTATGTCAAAGGATAAAGAATTACTCTTATAAGAATTGTAAGTGCAACAATCGACCAACCCCAATTTCCAATCAAACCATGTAACCACATAAGAAGCTGAAACAGAGGCTTTGAAGCAAAAGTAAACCAGCCATACTCAACAGCATTTGTCAAAATTGGATTTATTGCATCTAGTGTTTTATATCTTTTTTGACCGATATAACCACTAAATTTCATATTTTGTAGTGCTTCAAAATAGACTATCGGATTGTTATCTCTGTCTCTATCTATAATAATATTTGTATCTTTGCCAAAACCATACATAATTGATGCTGAGTATTGATCAAACGCTGCAGCTAGTTCGATATGGCTAAAACTTTTTCTCTCTTTAGAATCGCCATCTTCGATAATCGTAAGAAGCTCTTCATCATTATAAATAAGAGCACCAACAGCAGCCATCATCTGCTCTTTTTCATTAACTCTTGGTCTTTGTCCTAGGTAAATGAAGTATCTTTTATCATCAGAGAGTGAAATATCAACATCATAATGCCCATCAGCATAAAAAGTTACCACTTTTGTGATTGTTAGGTTAGATAATTTTTGAGTTAAAACAACTTTACTAGCGTTATCTTGAAGGTTAATCTCTGAAACATCTGCACTATAAGGAGTTTTCGCAGCTTCTTCATTTATAGATGGATCTAAAAATCTAATAAAGAGAGGTTTTGTTCCGCTTTGAGGAATAAGCTGTGCATGTGCATCTTCATTTGTGTTATACATCTCTTGTAAAAGTACTTTTGAAGAGATACGTCCTAGAGTGTCTATTTTTAGTATAAAATCACTATTTTTTACTGTTGTTAGTATGCTTAAATCATTTGCAGCAACTGCCTCTTGTGCAGATATTTCATGTCCAACAATATCTTCTACTTTTGGAGCTTTTTTTAGCTCTACTTTTTGCTCTTTGCTACTCTCTTTTTGTGCCACTTCTGCTGGCTGTTCCGCTGGATAAATTGCTGTATATGCTATGAAAAATACAAACGATAACAATACCGCTATTATAAGTCTCTGATTTGGTGTCATTTTGTCGAACACGTTCGCCCTTTGTATAAAAAATTTTTTATGATATAAAAACGGTTTTTTTTATTTGGAACCAACCAATATTTTATAGAATCAATCCCTATTTTTTTGGGTTTTAATGAGAGTTTATCAAGAAGTGGATACTCTATACCGCCCTCAAATAATTGATTACAACGCAGTATTCTAGTAAAAGTGTGGTAAAAAGCACTTGAAATGGAGTTATTTTCAAAGTGAATTCTTGCATATTCGCTACAAGATGGGTAATATCTGCAACTACCATATCCAATAAGTGTAAAAAACTTCTGATAAAGCCATAAAAGCTTAAGCAGTAATGTTTTGATCATCTGTTTTTTTTTCAAGTGTGCCTAAACGACTTAAAACTTTTTCAAAGTCATTTTGTAGTTTTTGATGTGATGTTTCTGAGATTGTTTGCTTGGCTACAAAAATATATGTGCCATGCTTAAGAAGCGATGAGTAAGTAACAAACAGAGCTCTAAGTCTTCTTTTTGCTCTGTTTCTCTTTACAGCATTACCAATTTTTTTAGTAGCCGTAAATCCCACTTTTTTAACGTTGTTCGCGGGTAGAAAAAATAGCACAACACTATTTGAGTGCGAATCTTTCCCTTTTCTATAAACATACTGAAACTCTTTATGGAGTTTTAGTGTATAGAAATTTCCTAAACTGACAATTTTTTACGACCTTTTGCACGACGACGGTTAATTACATTACGACCGTTTTTCGTTGCCATTCTTGCTCTAAAACCGTGAGTTGATTTTCTCGGTTTACCGTGAGGCTGGTATGTTCTTTTCATGACATATCCTTCTTTAAAATTAAGTCCGAAATCATATATGAAAGTTACTTAAAGTGCGGTTAAGATTTGTGCCTCTAGGCAACAAGAGGCACTTTTGTAACTTCTTCGACTTACTCTTAGGATATTTTTACGCTTATTTCATCATCTATAAAATCAAATTCAACATGAGAGCCTTCGACTACTTTACCCTCAAGTATCAACTCAGCCAATCTATCTTCAACAATCTCGTATAACGCACGTTTTAGAGGTCTTGCTCCATAAACTGGATCAAATCCAGCCTCTGCAATATAAGCTTTTGCCTCTTTGCTTAGTGTGAGTGTTATATCTCTTGAAGCAACTTTTTTAGCAATTTCACTAAAGAATATATCTACAATTCCGACAATCTGTTCACGCCCAAGTGCGTTAAATATTACAATATCATCCAAGCGATTTAAAAATTCTGGTTTAAATGCACTCTTTAGTTCACTCATTACCATCTCTTGAAGTGCCTCAGAGTTTGGGTTATTGATGATTTTATCACTTGCTATATTTGAAGTAAGGATGATTATTGTGTTTGTAAAATCAACTGTCACCCCTTTATTATCTGTCAATCTTCCATCATCCAAGACTTGAAGCAATATATTAAATACATCAGGATGAGCTTTTTCTACCTCATCAAATAAGATTACACTATATGGTTTTCTTCTAACGGCTTCAGTCAACTGTCCGCCCTCTTCATAGCCAACATACCCTGGAGCAGCCCCAACAAGGCGAGATACTGAGTGTTTTTCCATATATTCACTCATATCTATTCTTATCATTGCATCTTGCGAATCAAACAAAAACTTAGCCAATGTCTTAGCAGTTTGCGTTTTACCAACACCAGTTGGACCTAAAAATAAGAAGCTACCAATTGGCGAATTACCGCTTGAGAGCCCAGCTTTGTTTCTTTTAATAGCACGCGCAACTGCATGTGTAGCTTTACTCTGTCCAACTACCTCTCTATTTAATTCTTCTTCAACATTAAGTATTTTATCTTTATCAGCTTGAAGCATTTTTTTAACTGGAATTCCAGTCCATCTTGAAATTATAGAAGCAATCGCCTCTTCATCTACACTGTTCTTTAGAAGAGTTCCCTCTTTTTGAAGATTTTCCCAATTTTGTGCAATCTCTTTTTCTCTAGCTATTAATGCTGGGATTTCTCCATACTCTATTTCAGCAGCACGATTAAATTCAGATGTGCTCTTAGCCACATGAGCTTCTCTTCTTTTTGCTTCAATCTCATTTTTAATACTAGATATTTTTCCAAAGACCTCTTTTTCATTGCTAAACTGAGCTTCAAGCGTTCTAACTCTCTCTTGCTCATCAGCTAACTCTTTTTGTATATCAACGAGGCGCTTAGTATTTGATGGCGACTCTTCCATCTTTAGTGCTTCTTGCTCTACACTAAGCTCTGATATTTTAATCTTTGCACTCTTTAGGACGTTTGGCTCTGTCTCTATCTGCATCTTAAGCTCAGCCGCAGCCTCATCTATAAGGTCGATTGCCTTATCTGGTAAAAATCTATCTGCTATATATCTATCTGATAGTTTTGCAGCAGCGACTAGGGCACTATCTGTAATCGTTACATTATGATGCGTCTCAAGTCTCTCTTTTATACCGCGAAGTATTTGAAGAGTTTGATTAACACTTGGTTCATCAAGGTTTATAGGTAAAAAACGTCTCTGAAGAGCCATATCTTTTTCAAAATACTTTCTATACTCTTTTAAAGTTGTTGCACCTATTGTGTGGAGCTCTCCACGAGCAAGAGCAGGTTTTAAGATGTTTGCAGCGTCCATACTTCCCTCACTGGCACCCGCTCCAACAATTGTATGAATCTCATCTATAAATAAGATGATATTTCCACTCTTCTTTACCTCATCAATGACGGCCTTTAATCTATCTTCAAACTCTCCTCTGTACTTTGCACCAGCGATTAGGGCACTCATATCAAGAGCAATTAACTTTTTGTTTTGAAGTGAAGTTGGGACATTATTATCGCTAATTCTTTGTGCAAGTCCTTCAACTAGGGCTGTTTTACCAACCCCTGGTTCACCAAGAAGCATTGGGTTGTTTTTTGTTTTACGGATGAGTATCTGCATCATCCTAGTAATCTCTTCATCTCGCCCTATAACAGGAGCAAGTTTGCCATCTTTTGCCTCTTTTGTTAAATCTATACCATACTTTTTAAGCGACTCCATCGTCTCATCTGAGCTTTGCGAGTCAATCTTTGAAGTGCCTCTTGAGGATTCAATATTTTTGATTAGTTCTGATATATCTATATATTTTTTAAGTATGCTAAAGAAGGGCTCATTTTTCATATTTGCCAATAGATACGTATCAACAGCTAAAAAAGAGTCTCCATTTTTCGTCATAACTCCGACACCATTTTCTAATGACTGAACAAAGTTTCTTGATAATTTAATACTCTCTTTTGTTACACTCGATGACTTTGGCAACTTCTCGCTAAAACTCTTTACATCAAGCTCTATCGCCACTTTATCTATGCTCATTTTATTGAACATCTGGTTTAGTACAGAGTTTGAGTTAGTTAGTTGCGACCATAAGAAGTGGATAGGTTCAACCTCTTGGTTTTTATTGTATAGAGCCAACGATACAGCCGATTCAATAGACTCTGTCATGTTGTTTGTTAATTTCTCAAATATATTATTCATACTTATCTCCAAACTTTAAATTTATGAAAATAATTATATCTAGTTGAGTGACTTCTTGTCAAGTCTTTTTAGTCTTTATCTGTAAAACTTTCTTTTAATTTAATTTGTAATATAATTTCAAAAAAAGTTTTATAGGGGAACAAATGCCTACTATCACTAATGCTATAATAGAGCGCTCTTCAAAAAGAGCCTTTTTACAAAAGCCTGTAACAAGGGAGATACAAGAAGAAATTTTAAAAGCAGCTGCCATGACGCCAAGTGGAGCAAATATGCAACCATGGATTACGTATGCAATCAGCGACAAAGAAGTTTTAAAAAATATAGGTGACGCTATCATCCAAAAGATGAACAGCGGCGCAGAACATGACCAATTTATCCAATACTATCCTCTAGAGTGGAAACCTATATATAAAAAGAGAAGATTTGAAACTGGCATAGGTCTGTATGCACACATGGGAGTAGATAGAAAAGACGTTGAAACAAGAACAAAAATGTGGCATGACAACTTTCGATGGTTTAATGCTCAGTGTGTGTTTTTTGTCTTTACAGATAAAGCGATGATTGATGGTGCAGTTGGAGCACTTATAGATTGTGGTGCATATATGCAAAGTATCATGCTTTGTGCAAGAGATTTTGGATTAGAGAGTTGTCCTCAAGGCTCAACTACCGAGTTTGGAAGAGTTGTAGCTAAAGTATTAGACGCACCAGACAATCTAGCACTTCTTTATAGCGTTGTTATCGGCTATGAGGACAAAGAAGCAAAAATAAACAGTTATAGACCACAAAGAGCAGATATTAGTGAAACCGTTATCTTTATATAAAGCCTTTTTGCTTATATCGCTCCAACATACTCTCATTTCCACTTACGCCTCCACTGTGAACATATAACACATCTTCTTTAGTATGTTCTAAAAGCGTCATCCACATAGATGGCGCATAAATTAAATCAAACTCTACTTTAGCAGCTAACAGTTTTTGCCATATTTCTAAAAACTCTTTGTATGGTTTAGCGAAGTGATATTTTCTATTTGGCTCTAATATAATAAGGTTTGATGGAAGTTCACATAACGCTCTCATTTGACACTTAAGGTACTCAGTGTCTCCAACACAAGGTGTAGTATAGACTTTATACTCAGGCAAACAAAGAGCCAAAAAAAGGGCAGTTGTACCTGTGCCTGAAGGAGTTGCTAAAGACTTTACATCTAAAGAACTCTCTCTTATCTCATCCGCTAAAACTTTTAACCCAAGTCTTGCTTCTTCTACTGCACCGCCTTGGTCTATTATAAAAGTCTCTTTGTCTAAGTTTAAGCGCAGTGAAGCTATAAAATCTCTGTAATACTCATTTTCAATCTCGATATGTTTCATTCCAAGCCTTGTGGCGTGATAAAAATTGCCAGATTTCTCTTGTTGCATAGCGATACTTAGAGTTTTAGTATAGTAGATAAACTCCCATCCCTTTTTTTGGCACATTGCAGAAATTGCAAGCATCGCATTTGATTGCGTTCCGCCATAAGAGATGATAGTTTTTAATTCATTTGATGGTGTTTTAAGAAGTGTATATAGTTTGCGGTATTTATTTCCTGCTAAATAAGGATCTATTAAATCATCCCTTTTAACATAAAAATCTCTCCCATCTACAATTATTTTAGAGATAGGAGAGTTCATGGACTATTTTATAGTAGCTTTTTTCTCTAACTCTTTCATTTTTGCAAGCATTATAGTTTTAGCTTTTTCCATTTTTAATCTTTGTTCTATAAAAGGTTTTACTTCAGCAAAATTCTTTGTTGCTTTTGCTTTTTTATCTTCTATATAGATTACATGATAACCAAATTGTGTTTTTACTGGTTCCATTGTCATCTCTTTAGCTTTCATAGAAAACGCTTTATCATTAAACTCAGGTACCATTTGCCCTGCTGTAAAATAACCTAAATCACCACCCTCAGAAGCACTAGCACATGTTGATTTTGATTTTGCAAGTTCAATAAATTTGTTTTTTAGAGCATCATCCTTTAGTGGCTTCAATTCAGCAATAACAGCTTTTGCGTCTGCTTCTTTTTCAACAAGAATATGACGTGCATTAACACTTTCATTCTCAACAAACTCTTCTTTGTTTGCATCATAATATTTTTTCAACTCATCATTTGAAATAGCGATTTTATCAATCTCTCTTTTTTGCCAAACTTGAATAGCTATCTCTTTTTGGATTCTTTTTGTTACCTCTTCGTACTTCTCTTTATACTCTGGAGATGTTAATACACCTGTTTTTTTTGCATCATCATAAACTAACTCTTTAGCTACTAACTGCTCTAATACCTGTTTTCTAAATTCAGCCTGCTTCTCTGCTGGAACTTGGTTGAATCTCCCTTGTGTTGCTGCCATAAGCTCTCTATCGACATCTTGTTGCGTGATTACTGTGCCATTTACGCTTACTAGTGTTTGCGCTGCAAACGACATTGTTGATAAAAGAGCTAAAGACGATACTAATTTTGTTACTGATTTCATTGCACTTCCTTGATAAATTGGAAAAATTTTAGTTTGTTAATACTAATGATTATTAAACAAGTCTATTTTATATATAATTCTTTTATGAAAAAAGCTACAAAAGAAGAAATTAAAGAGATTCATCAACTCTTTATCGATAATTATAGTGACGCTGTAACAGAGCTTGATTATAAAAACGCTTACGAATTAGTTGTAGCCGTTTCACTATCGGCACAATGTACAGATAAAAGAGTAAACCTTATAACTCCCCATCTGTTTAAAGCGTATCCTGATACAAAATCATTAGCAAATGCAGATATAGACGATGTAAAAAATCTAATTAATAGTTGTTCATTTTTTAACAATAAAGCAAAAAATATAATTGATATGGCAAAACGCGTAGAAGATGTCTATGGTGGCAACATTCCAATGAATGAAAAAGAGCTAATTACTCTTGGCGGTGTTGGACAAAAGACAACTAACGTTGTTATGATAGAGTACACTGGGGCAAATTTGATGGCTGTTGATACTCATGTCTTTAGAGTCTCTCACAGATTAGGTCTTAGCAGTGATGCAACTGCATCAAAAACTGAAGCAACACTTGTTAAAAAATTTAAAAACAACCTCCGCACACTTCATCAAGGAATGGTACTCTTTGGACGCTACATCTGCAAAGCAAAAAATCCTAAATGTGATGAGTGCTTTTTAACATCTTACTGTAAAACAAAAGAAAGTTTTAAAGTTTGAGTAAAACTGGATTAGTATTTGCTTGAAGAATTTTATGATAAAATATTTACTTCTTATATCCACTCTATTTTTATTCTCAGCTTGTGTAAACAAACATGGAATATCGTTGCAATACTATAGTGAATGCAAAGAGTATTATGACCTTCAGGGGTATTACCATAAAGAGTGTGGAGAGGATGATATTGTCTCACACAAAGAGATACGCCAAAAAGCAGAAGAAGCTTATGATTATGTAGTAGGAGCAGAGGAAGAAAAACCCAAAGGAAATGTTTGGTAAAATTTGAGATTCCAAATTTTAAATAGTAAAAAATCTAGTTTTTACTATTTTTATTTATATAATAAAGCTCTATTTTATAGCTATAAAAGTAGCGAAGTTTGCCCATCTAAAAACTACTTCACAGTGGGAAAAACCGCAATTTTTTGCCATCTTTATATTTTCCTCTTCGCTATATGGAATCAAAACATTCTCTAACGCTTCTCTTTTTTGAACTATCTCATACTCTGAATAGCCCTGCTCTTTTTTAAAGTCATAGTAGCACTCAATTAAATCTTTATGAAGCTTTGAGTGATGGCTAATCACTTTTTCACTAAATATAAACATACCATCTTTTTTTAGTGAAGAAGCTATCTTTTTTACAAGTTCTTCTCTTATAAGGGGACGCACAAACTGAAGTGTGTAATTACTTATAAAAAGATTTGCTTCTTTATAATCATATTCAAGTATATCGGCATTCTCAAGCTCTATATCCGCTTTAAAAGCTTCACACTTCTTTCTGGCTCTCTCCAGCATAGCTTCTGAGTTATCGAGCCCTATAAGCGTTGCTTTTGTCTGTAATTTTCTGCTTATATTTATCAGAAGTGTTGCTGTAGAGCAGCCCAAATCATACGCTCTTCCACCATCAATTAAAGCTTTAAGTGCAAAAAACTCACTTATTTTTAATGACTCTTTATAAAAAGGTACGCTTCTTTGTAGCATATCATCAAAAACTGCTGCTACCTCTTCATCAAATTCAAACTGTTTTTTTATCGCTTTTGTAAATACTTTATCATTCATCTTGTTTTCCTATTGGCAGAATTTTAACCAAAATCTTATGATAGAATCCATATAATTTACAAAACTTAAACTAAAAGATTAACAATGCAGACTTCAATCGTAATGGTGATATTTTTTATTTTACTTCTTATTGTAAGTATCTGGAAAATATATGCTTTTTTACCAAACAGGCAACTTGAAGATGATGACACAACAAAAGAGTCACAAGAGACTCTTAGAGCTCTTATGATAAAAGTTATGAAAGAGAATGGTAACCATGTTGAAAACAGAGAGCTTTTTGAATTAATGATAAATGATGCAGAATTTAATAAAGAAAGATTTTGGAGATTTAATCAAAATAAACTAAATCATCTCTTGTCAAACTATCGACAAGAGACTCAAAGATAGAAAAAAGTTAATTTCTATCTATCGCATTTAAGTCATTAAATGCCTCTTCTACCCTTTTGATAAGTGTTTTTTGCCCATCTCTAAGCCATTTTCTTGGATCGTAATAGTTCTTGTTTGGCTTATCTTCACCCTCAGGATTTCCGATTTGACCTTGAAGATAGTCTCTATTTTTCTCATAGTAATCTTTTACACCAATCCATGTCGCCCACTGAGTGTCTGTGTCGATATTCATCTTTACCACACCATAGCCAATTGCTTCACGAATCTCTTGTAATGATGAACCAGATCCACCATGAAACACAAAGTTGACTGGTTTATCTGTTGTAGATAATTTCTCTTGTATATATTTTTGAGAGTTATCTAAAATTTTTGGAGTAAGAATAACATTGCCAGGTTTGTAAACACCATGTACGTTTCCAAAAGATGCAGCGATTGTAAAATTTGGAGATACTTCACTTAACTCTTTGTAAGCATAAGCAACATCTTCTGGTTGAGTGTACAACAGTGAATTATCAACGCTTGAATTATCAACGCCATCCTCTTCTCCGCCCGTTACACCTAACTCTATCTCTATACTTATGCCAATTTTACTCATTCTTTGTAGATATTTTTTAGATATAGCAATATTTTCTTCCAAGCTCTCTTCAGATAAGTCAAGCATATGTGATGAGTAGAGAGGTCTTGCGTTAGTTTTGTAGTACTTCTCGCTCTCATCAAGAAGAGCATCTATCCATGGAAGAAGTTTTTTAGCAGCATGGTCTGTATGAAGAATAACTGCTACACCATAACTAACGGCCATCATATGTACATGTATAGCACCACTGACAGCTCCAGCAATTGCTGCTTTTTCATTCTCATTACTTAAGCCTTTTCCTGCATAAAACGATGCTCCGCCGTTACTAAATTGTATAATAACTGGCGATTTAACCTTTGCGGCAGCTTCAAGTATTGCATTTATAGAGTCTGTTCCAACAACATTTATTGCTGGTATAGCAAATCCATTCTCTTTGGCATGTTGATAAACTTTTCTAACATCATCACCAAACAACACACCAGCTTTTACAATATCCAAAATACCCATTATTAAACTCTTTTTATAAATTTTATCCCGAATTATATTATAGGCTTCATTTAAAATAACTTTTGAAAAATCATAATTATGCTAGAATAACAAAAAAAATATTCTGGATTTTACATGAGATTAACGATAGATGAATATTGCAAACACTTTAAGATGTCAAAAGAGATGCTTAACTCCAAGATTAGAGCGAAAAAATTAAATTACATCATTGAAGATTCAAAAACATATATTATTGTAACAAATACTCCTGCTATCATTGAAAAAAGTGAAAAAAACTTAGAAGAAAAAAATAGCACAACTCAAATATCAAAACCTAAGATAACTATTGCAACTGTTCTTACACTCTTTCAAAAAGAAAATACGTTTCTAAAAAACAAAATCACCAAACTAGAAAATAAAATAGATAAACTTATAGATGATAAAGAGAAGATGTTACGTGATGAGAGAGATAAGATAGAGCAAATATATAGCTCAAAAGATGAACAACTAAAAAATATATTAACTCTTGTAAATAAAAAGATGCGCTTTGAAAGGGAAAAAGATTCTTTAGATAGTGCAAACGACCTTGAAGACTTTAAACACCATGGCGAAGCTGAGCTGATTCATGATTTAAAGCTTGTTGAACTCAAAGAGTATCTTAAATCATTAAATATAAAATCATCTCAAAGAAAAATAATAAAAAAACACTTCTTAGATGCATACGATAATGACTCAAGAGTCATCCATAGAGATGGAAAACTTTATCTAGATTTTTCAAAATACGATTATAGTGATTTGCTTGCTTACTAAAAGATTTAAAACTAAAAATATTAGTGCTACTATAAATAAATTTGCTATTGAAAACGACTGTTCTCCACTTGAGTTTACTTTTAATATCAATGGCATTGAAACTTATATGAAAACAATCTCTCAAAAAGAGTTTTTACCATATGAAGAGGATATATTTAAGTATTACGATAATAATCAAAAAATGGTTAATGAGCATGTAGAAATAAAGCAACTACTCTTAATAACACTAAAACAAATGCAAAAGCATATTATAAAACTTGATTACAGTATAGAGTTTTCGCCTACAAAATCTATGGTCAATATCATTTTACACCCAGAGTCTCAAATTCCTTATAAAACATATCAGCCTAAAGAGATCTACCTTCTTCTTCTAAAAGAGTTCAACAACATAAAAGCTCTAAATAATGTTTTGATTAATATTTTTGACAAAGAGATGAAAGAGAAGCTAAAGCAGTTTGTCAAATATCTATATGCTGGAAAATTTATTAAAAAAATAAAGATACCTCTTTTTATTGGTATTGAGCCAGAGATTACAAGAGAGAGTAAACTTCTATTTCACTTTTTAGAAAAAGAGTCAAATCATCAAGTGATAGAAGTTGATAAAGCAGAAATTTTGGTTGAATATATAAAGCCTATTTTTGGAAAAAATGGCTTCAATGCACTCGGTGAAATAATCGATAACACTTATTTAAAAAACAACGACGATTTAAAATGTAGTATAGATGCGATTAGTATTGAAATTTTAGAAAATAGTGATCGAAAAATTTATAAAAGCAAAGTAAAAGGGTACGTCCATTTAGATGAAAATAATTTTTATATTGATAATAAAATAAAAATACAATCTCTCTCCCGCGTTCAAAGCAAGATAGCAAAAGAAGAGAGCAACAATATTGAAGTAATCATCTCTCAACACGACACTTCGTTAGATAGCCTTGGAGAGGGCGTTGAGCTTACATCTGAAACAATACATATCAATGGACATGTAGGAGCAAAATCAACTCTAAGAGCAGTAAATCTCACAATAGAGGGTGCAACACATCAAGACTCTTATCAGGAAGCTAAATTTGCTCATATAAATAGACATAAAGGCCACCTAAGATGTCATAATGCAAATATAAAACTCTTAGAAGGCGGTGAAGTTCATGCTACAAATGTGGATATAGAAAACTCACTTAGTGGCACAATTTATGCAGAAAATGTAACTATTGGTCAAGTAAAAAATAACCTTAAAATTTATGCATCAAACTCCATAACAATAAAACTTGTTAGTGGTGAAGACAACCTATTTAAAATTAATTATAAAGATGTAGCTACTCTAAAGAGCAAATACAACTACTTAACACAGGAAATAGAAGATATTAAATATAAGCTTGAAGGGGCTAAAAAACATACTTTATCGCAAATACCAATTTTAAAAGAAAAGTTAGATGAGCTAAATTCAGCGCAAGAAAAAATCATAAATAGTACGATGAGTGCTAGAATTACAATTCAAAACCCTTTTAGAGGTTTAAATACAATTGTATTTACGCTAAATAACGGTGAAGAATTTATATTTAAAACAGAAGCTTCTGCTTATGAACCATTTTATATCATAGAATCACAAGAGTACTTAACCCTGCATCCAACAAATAAAAAAATAGCAAAAAGCTAACCACATCACAAACATAAATTAACCTCAAAACATCATCTACCTAAAATTTTCTTATTTTTATTAACTATTTTTTGTATTTAAAATACGTAATATCGTATAATATGATATTATTATATACGTTTACATAATATTTTAAGTATCTAATATATGTTTTAATATATAAATAAATATTTAAAATGTATGTTTAAGTATTTATTACGTATAATATCTTATGCAAATTAATGATCTCTTCAATATTCTTCATAACTCCATAGAGGCAAAAAATAATGGGAAAAAGATTTCCCTAAAAGATATGGCTTATTCATTGGGAATACCAATGAGAACTTATCAAGATTGGAAACTTGCACGCGCAAAGCCTCAAGCAGCAATTACCGTAATGCAGATGCTTGGAAGACTTGAAGATGAAGAAATCATTAGAACTGTAAGAAAAATAAATAAGCTCAAGGATTAATTTATGAATGCACTTACGCAACAAGAAAGAGATGGTTTAGAAGATGTATTTTTATCCATACATACAAATAAAAATAAATATAATAAAATAAGAGGACTTACCTCTTTAATAATAGATACTAATATAAGTAGTGTTGCAGCAAAACTACTCAAACAAGCTAAAATCGGACTAAAAAAGAAGAAATCTTTCTATTTTTTCTCTTTTTTTAATAAAAAGAAGAAATCTTTAAGCAAATAAACTATAAAGTGTCTGTAGCTGAATTACTTAACTATTAAATTCTATTTTAAAGTTTTGTAGTTTCGGAAAATCTTTATAAATTCAAGGGTCGATTTATGAATAAAGCTCAATTCGTTGAACTAGTGCAAGCAAGTGGTAATTACAAAACTAAAGTTGAAGCTGAAGCAGCTATCAAAGCTTTTACAGAAGCAGTTGCATCTGCTCTAGTAAAAAAAGAAGATGTTTCTCTTGTAGGATTTGGAAGCTTTAGTGCTTCATTACAAAAAGGTAAAAGTGGTAAAGTTCCTGGAACTAGCAAAACTTATACTACTAAAGATAAAATGGTTCCAAAATTTAAAGCTGGTAAAGGTCTAAAAGACCGCGTAGCAGCAGGTAAATAATTCCTCTATTTGTCGCAATTTTATTTGCGACAAATCTTACATAGATAGCTCTTCATTTATTTTTTCCTAATTTTAATTTTTTATAAAATACAGATACAATACTGCAAATAAACTTACTTATCGGAGAGAAAATGAGAAAAATAGTTATAGCCTTATTGATGATACTTTCAATAAATATATTTGCTAATGAGAAAAATACTCATATAATACTAGAGACTACTCAAGGTATTATCGAAATTGAATTATTTCAAGATGTTGCTCCTCTAGCTGTTGAGAATTTCACAACCCATGTAAAAAATGGTTATTATGATGGAATTACCTTTCATAGAATTATAAAAAACTTTATGATTCAAGGTGGAGACCCAACTGGAACTGGAAGAGGCGGAGAAAGTATATGGGGAAAACCTTTTAAAGATGAGTATAAAGGTAAACTCTTTGATAAAAGTGGAATTCTTGCGATGGCAAATGCTGGTCCTCATACTAATGGTAGCCAATTTTTTATAACCACAGTACCAACTCCTTTTCTAAATGGCAGACATACTATATTTGGGCAAGTGACACAACAGAGCCTTCTTGTTGTAAAAAAGCTTGAAAACGTAGCAACACTTGGTCAAATGGGTGCTGACAGACCAATAGAAACTCAAAAAATTATAAAAGCTTACATAAAAAAAGATTGAGAATATAAAACCTATAATCAATCTATAATTATTATTTGAATACAATCATGCCAATACAACTAAAGGCGTTAAATGGAATTTAAGACTATCGATAGGCTTCAAAAAAAAGCGTTAAAAAGAAGTGCAACTGATTTTACAAGACTTGGGTTTGCTATATTTTTTATGATTGGTGTTTTGACATTTACGTTTTTAAGCAACGGTGGAATTTCAAACAGTATGTTTCTTGCAGTTGCAGCGCTAATTGGTGCCTATATGGCTATGAATATAGGAGCCAATGATGTTGCTAACAATGTAGGACCAGCAGTTGGCTCTAAAGCGTTAACACTTACTGCAGCAATTATTATTGCTGCAGTTTTTGAAGCTTCTGGTGCGTTAATTGCTGGTGGAGAAGTTGTTAAAACAATTAAAAATGGAATTATAGATATATCTGCTTTTAATGGCAATCATGATCAATTTATTTGGGCTATGATGGCAGCTCTTCTAGCGGCAGCCCTTTGGCTTAACTTTGCAACTATGATGAGAGCCCCCGTCTCAACAACACACTCAATTGTTGGTGGCGTAATGGGCGCTGGAATTGCTGCAGCAGGCTTTGATGTAGTAAATTGGACAACTATGCTCAGCATAGTTGCTTCATGGATCGTTTCACCAGTTCTTGGTGGAATTATTGCAGCTGCTTTTCTTTTTGCAATAAAAAAATCAATTGTTTTTAAAGATGACAAAGTTGAAGCTGCTAAAAAATATGTTCCACTATTTGTATCAATCATGTCATTAGCATTTGTTACATATATAATACTCAAAGGAGTAAAGCATATATGGCCTAAAATAATTGAGCTATTAAATATTCTTCCTTTTATTTCTTTAGAGGTTACAAAGAAACCAGCTTTTTCAACTGCACTAGTTATCGGTTTTATTATTGCAATATTTGTATATATTTTTGTTAAAAAAAGGCTATATTCTGGTGTAACAGCTTTAGAAAATACAAAAGCGTCTGTAAATACCTTATTTACAATACCACTTATTTTTGCTGCAGCTCTACTTAGTTTTGCTCATGGCGCTAATGATGTAGCAAATGCAATTGGTCCATTAGCTGCTATTAATGATGCTGTAGTAAACGGTGGTGTATCTTCTAGCGCTTCAATTCCTCTTTGGGTTATGGGTGTTGGTGCGTTTGGTATAGCAATTGGCCTTGCGCTTTATGGTCCTAAGCTGATTAAAACAGTTGGTAGTGAGATAACGGACCTAGATCAAATAAGAGCATTTTCAATAGCAATGTCTGCTTCACTGACTGTTATTTTAGCTTCCCAATTAGGGCTTCCTGTTAGCTCAACACACATTGCAATAGGTGGGATATTTGGTGTCGGATTTTTAAGAGAGTGGTTACATATAAAAGATGAAAATAATCATACAATAGAAGAAGATACACTAATAATTAAAGATGAAGAACTGAATAAAAATGCATACAAGCATGAGCTCAAAGTATTACAAGACAAAGATGATAAAGCGCAGTCTGACTATACAAGAATAGTAGATCTTTATAAACTTATCGAGAATGAAAAAAAGATTATAAAATCAACAAAGAAAAATATTAAAAAAGCTAAGAAAGTTCAATATGTTCGCAGAGACGCAATCAAAAAAATTGTTGCGGCTTGGCTAATTACAGTTCCTGTTGCTGCTATTTTAGCTGGTATGTTATTTTTTACAATTAAAGGTATTATGATTTAAAGCATACAAGAGAGAAGAGTTTTTTATCTTCGCTCTTTAAAATCTTTTGCTGCTACTTCCAAAGCTTTATAAAAATCCATAATCTCTCCGCCATATTTTTTTTGAAAATTTTCTGCATCTTCCTTATTTGAGAAAGCATATTTACTAACTCTGCTCATTGTTCCCTTAACGCTACTACCTACAACATAATAAGCCTTATCAACACCAATAAATTTTAAACTTTTTATATCTACAACCTGAGGATTTTTTAATGATATACCCTCATGTAAGTGATCCTGTAAACAGTGAATTGAACAATATTGATACACTTTGTCATCAAGATATGCTGCATGACTTGTTTTATAGTATTTTGTTAAATCCATCCCACAACGTGGGCAAGAATTCTTATCTTTTTCTTTACTAAGATGAACTACTTCATCGCTTGAAACACTTTGAAACATACTAGATTTAGACACCACCTCTTTTTGAGAACTACATCCAATTAATAACACTCCAAATACTATTGAAAAAATTATTTTACTCATTTTAAACTCCTCTATTTTTAAAATATTATCAATTAATGGTTACTTTAGTGTTAAAATAAATAAAAAGTTGGTTTACTATGAAAAAAAAGATAGCGCATTACATGAAAGAAATTTTTATTTTTTTAATATTTATCACTATTTTTGCTAATGCTTTGAGTTTATATAGAAGCAATAACTTAAATCAAGAGCCAATGAGTGTAAGCAGCTTTCATTTAATAGACGGGACTACTTATGTACCAGAGAACAACAAGCCTATTTTAGTGCATTTTTGGGCTACATGGTGCCCTACTTGCAAGGCAGAAGCTGCTAATATAGAAACTATTTCTAAATACTTTAATGTAATCACTATTGCTACTAATTCTGGGGATAATAAAGATATTAAAAAATATCTAGATAATCGTAATTTGACATTTAAAGTTGTAAGTGATGAGGAAGGCTCTTTGGCAAAAATGTTTAATATATCAATTTTTCCAACAACAATTATTTATGATAAAGATAGAGCGATATTTTATAGTGATGTAGGATATACAAGTACTTTTGGATTGTGGATTAGGATGTGGTTAGCTAAATAAACCAATATGTTATAAAATAGGAACTCCTATTTTATAACTACTAGATGTTATTTATTTATTTTAACAACGTATGCTTTATGAGATAAAGGTACCCAAGGACGCTTAATATGCTCTGGACGACGAAGTGTAGAATTTTCATCTAACCCACGTGTTAGTTGATCTCTCCAGCCTTCGTATATCTTGAAGTTGTTATCATAATTAACATAGATATCGCCTATCTTATCGCCTGCTTGTGATGGCTCTAAAATAACTTTTTGGTGCCAACAATGCATACCTGAAATAGGGTCTGGATGTGGAGCAGCAACAGCATTTTGCCATGAACCACTAAGCCCATCCCACCAGATATTTCCACTATCTTTATTGTACTCAGCAAATCTTTCAGCTTTAAATGGCTTAATGCCCTCAATATACTTTAATTTGCCCTCTTTTCCATCCATTTGAAGTTCAGCAGTTGGTACACCAAAACTATTTATACCACCCTTTCCGCTGTAATCTTCAATTTTAATTTGAGCGCCATCTCTACCTACATTTTCAGGAGAGTGTGCCATAAATTTAGGATCATTCATATTTCTTAATACTGGCTGAGAATCAACTTTTCCATCTGTTACACCATTTGGAATAGTTACTGAGTTAATTAACTTCCATCGACCACCATGGTGTGAACACGCTAATGTACCAGGAAGAACACCCTCTGTCGGTACAGCCATTGCAACAAAATATCCAGATTCTAATCCAGTTACACTATCTACAATTCTAACACGGATAGCATCTCCACGCTTAAATCCTTGACGTGCAGCATCTCCTGTTGAAATCCATATTGGATCGTGATTTTGAGAAATTTCCATAAGGTGCTTTGAGTTAGCAGAACGTGTATGGATATTATACGGCAGACGGAAAACTGTATTTAGTGCATACGAGTTTTTCTCAGTCATATAAGAGTGATTTACATGCGATACGATATGAAGCATATCTTTTTTCTCTTGATCATTTCTTGGATAGAATGGAATAGCATATTCTGGCCATTTCCAATCATCTGCCAACCACTCACAGAAGAAGTCAAGCTTCTTATCCATTGTAGCGAAACCTTCCATTTTTACACCGTCAGTTTCAATTCCCATTGATGTTTTTTTACCATCATGTTCAACTGTCATAACGCCTGTTCTCTTGTCTATATGAACATGTTTTTTGTCATACTTATGAC
Source organism: Sulfurimonas crateris (assembly GCA_945870785.1). Lineage (GTDB taxonomy): Bacteria > Campylobacterota > Campylobacteria > Campylobacterales > Sulfurimonadaceae > Sulfurimonas > Sulfurimonas crateris_B. Next base: position 36,978 of record CAMBTK010000003.1, on the reverse strand, counting down.
CATGTGAAATATAATTTTCACCGTCATCTTTTATCACTCTCTCTTGTGGAGAGTAGATATTATTCTCTTCCATCCATGCACCATGGTCTCTCATGTACTCATACACAGGGTATTCTGCATTTTTATATCTATCATCTGACATTGCAGTTGATTTAAGATTTGGTAGATTATCTCCAAATGCTGCATCATACCACTCAGATATAGTTACAGGCTTGCCAGGATTTTTCTTTGATTCCCACATCTTTTTAATGCCAAGCTCACCAGTTGGATCTATATAATTCACACATAAATCAAACCAGAACTCATTCTCTTCCCAAACTTCTCCAAGACCAGCTTTGATATGTGCTTCAAGTGTAGCACGGTTTGGATTTTTAGGCTTCCATCCCATTTTCTCTAGAGCTACTCTCATAACTGGCTGACGGAAAGATGTCCAACGAGCCGGCATTGTTGCCTCTGAATGTTGGTCATGTCTCTCACCTGCTAGTCCAACTGGCAGGATGTAATCCATATACCAGTTAGTCTCAGACCATACAGGAGAAAGATTCATTGTAAGTTCCATTTTAGATTCATCTTTAAGAACTTCTATCCATCTGAAACCATCTGGATTAATCCATACTGGATTATACATACGAGGAATATATACTGATAGTTTTTGAGGTACACTAAAGCCTCTGTCTATCCATTTTTTTTGCCATTTTGTATCTGTTAAAAGATGTGGCAATAAGAATGATAACTCATATGAAGATATTGGCCATTCTGGCGGCCATGTCAACTCATTATATACATCTATCTTAGGAATATCTACTCCACGTTTTCCTTGTCCTATAGTTGAGCTTCCGCCTTTACCTGCAACAGAAATTACGTGCCAGTGATGGAAGAATGTACCACCTTCTGGTCCAATAGCACCACGAAGAGCAAGTGGTAAATAACCTGTACGACCGCTCATCCATCCACCACGATTTCCAGCAGCAGCAGCTCTCCAGAAATATGAAGATATTGCTGTACCAGCCCATATAAACATATCATAAAGTGCTTCAAGTTTATATCCAGGAACGTGCGTCTCTTTAACTGCAAAATCAAGTGTATATGGAGAGTATAACTCTTTTAATACCTCAATAAAGTCTTCAAATTGATCACCTTTTGGAAGCTTAGAGATATATCCTTTGCTAACCATAAAGTCTAAATATTTTTTATTATCTAAAAATACTTCCCAGTTAATCCATTTCTTTACAAATTCTTTATCGACTTTATTTTCATTTAGAATTCTCTGTGTAAGGTATAGATAAACAGCTGGCTCTGTTCCTGGCCATGCAGCAATCCAAAGGTCTGCCATACCAGCAGAGTTTGACATACGAGGATCCATAACTACAAGCTTAGCTCCCTTTTGTCTTGCATCTGCTATAAAAGATGCAGATTGTTGAAAATAGTGTCCTGCATCAGCAGCATGTGAAGAGTTTAGAAAAATTAACTTAGCATTTGCCCAATCTGGCGATGTTCTATCATCATTAGCCCATTGAATAGTTGGTGTACGACCATTCGCTGAACATATATTTGTATGTGAGTTGTAAGAATCTAAACCTAGTGTATGCCAAATAGCTGGAACAAATCCATTCTCATTTGGACGACCAACATGGTACATTACAGATTTTTTAGATACTTCATCGCCTATTTTGATAGTATCACTCATTTTTTTACCGATAGTAGTCATAGCTTCGTCCCAAGTAGTACGAATCCATTTACCTTCACCACGTGCAGAACCTGGAGCACGTTTCAATGGGAATGCTATACGATCTGGATCATACATTTGTGACTGGGCAGCATAACCTTTTGCACAGTTACGGCCACGTGAAGCTGGATGTAAAGGATTACCCATATACTTTTTAACAGTAAATGTTTTTTTGTCAATCCATGCAGTCAAACCACAAGAAGCCTCACAGTTTGAACATGCAGTAGGTATTATCATGTAATCATTAACTTCTATACCTTCAGGGTTTGACTCACTTCTTACACCATGACGGTCAATACCGCCTCTTTTCCAGTCGTCGCCATCTAACTCTTTAAAATCATTCCATTCACTCATTGGAGGATAAAATGATATTGTGTCTGGAGTATTTGTAAACTTACTGTTACTGACCGATTCAGCAAGAACATCAGTTGTAAATACACCCTTTGCTATTGTTGCACCCGCTACAGTAAATGCAGCGCCTTTTAAAAATGTTCTTCTACTTTCTAAATACATTCAATATTCTCCCTAACTCATTGGTAATAATTGTGGAATCATTAGCCATACATGTTTAACAATTGCTAAACCAACTAATGCCAAAATTGCTGCTAATTTTAAAATAGCATCAGACTTACTAACTCTACTTAACACAATAAAGAGCATCGGTAAGATAAAAGTCATCCATTGACCTATCCAGAACATAACAGCGTACGGTCCATCACCTTTAATGTAAGCGATTGTAGCGGCTATTTCTTCTGCTTTCATTGGTCCAAAAATATACTCTGACATATAGATTATGAATGCCATTAAAGCACTAAGTCCCAAAACTACTCCTAGAGTGTTTCTAGCTTCATTTGATAGCTTATTACCGCCAAGAAGAATCATGGCTGCAGAACCTGCAAGAAGTGCAGCTAAAATCATCTGAGCAGATTCAGCTGGCATTTGCCATAATTCACGTGCTGTAGATTGAGCCATTAAAGATGCTGTATAAAGCGTAACTGGAATAGCAAGAACTGTTGTCCAAAGAAGAACTTTGTCAAATAAAACATCATTTTTCTTGAAAGCCAAGAATGAAAGAAGAGTTAAAAGACCAAGGAACATTGAAGCCATAAATGAACCAACCGCTATAGCAGAACTCCAGTGTGGGTATACAAAAATATGCCACATTCTAAATGGTTGATGCAAGTCAGCCAACGTAAAGAGTAAGAAAATATTAATAAATACAAAAGCAACCAATGCAGTTGTAAGTCTTAAATTCTTAGCTGACTCTGGATGCATTCTAAGAAGCATAAATAGCATAAAAATAACACCAGTACCTATACTTTTTGCCCACATATTTACTGTTACTAGCCAAGGCCAAACAATACCTGGTAATGCTACGTCTAATGTAACTACAGCATTAGTTGCTGCTAAGATTTCATGCGCCGCCATTAGTGGTGTCCTCCTACTGGAAGTGTTGTAATATTATTAAATAGTGAATGTCCATCAACTCTATGAGAAGCAAGAGGATTAAGCGTAACATTTCCGCCACCTACATAGTAATGGTGAGGGTTGGTACCTTTTTCAGGTTTACGAACTTGAACTCCACCTTGGTGAACTTGAATATATTTTGAAATATTTGAAGTAGGATCTTCTAAATCTCCAAAAATATTTGCTTGAACAGGACAAGCAACAACACATGCAGGCATCATACTTGAAGCAACACGGTGAGCACAATATGTACACTTATCTGCAGTTTGTGTTTGAGGATCTATATATATAGCTCCATAAGGACATGCCATTACACAACCTGCACAACCAATACAGCGCTCTTTATCAATATTTACAATGCCATTTTCAAGATAATGAAGCGCACTTACTGGGCAGATTCTCTCACATGGTGCATTCTCACAATGGTTACATCTTAATGGTGTAAATGTTCTTTTCGTCTCTGGAAAAGTCCCAACATCTACATATTTAACACGAAGTCTCCATGTACTTAGTGGAACTTCATTTTCCACTTTACATGCGATTTCACACCCTTTACATCCCATACACAGATGTAAATCAACTAGGAAGCCTAATTGCATATATTCTCCTTATAGCCTATTTGCAGGCAGATTTTAAGATTTTGTTATAGCCCATCTTTTAAAAAAAAGTCCCTATTTCTTACACACACAAGAACTCTTATTGTAAGAATACTATCTATAAAAAGCTTAAATTAGTTATAAAAATGTGATAATTTTATAATAATTTTCTCTTTTGTGAATTTTTGAAAATTTTATTTTCCAAGCCTAACTCTAACTGATTGTTCATGTGCGCTTAAACCCTCAATATTTGCTATCAATGCGCACTCTTCTCCAATCTCTTTTATAGCTTTTGCACTAAATGAGATTATGGAAGTTTTTTTCATAAAATTTTCAACTCCAAGAGGAGAATAAAACTTAGCTGTACCTCCAGTTGGAAGTGTATGGTTTGGTCCTGCCATATAATCACCTATCGCTTCTGGTGTGTTATGTCCTAAAAATATTGCTCCTGCATGTTTTATAAGTGGCAGTAATTCAAAAGGGGAAGATGTCGCAACTTCTAGATGTTCTGGCGCTATCTCATTCATAAGATCAATAGCTTCTTGCATATCTGATGTTACTATAATTGCCCCTCTCTTTTCTATAGATTCTCTTGCTATCTCTTCTCTAGGGAGTTTTTTAAGCCAATTTTCAAGTTCTATTTTTACCGCATCTGCCAACTTTTGCGAAGGAGTTATAAGTATAGAACTTGCCATCTCGTCATGTTCTGCCTGAGAGAGCATATCAATTGCCATATGCGAAGGATTTGCACTGTCATCTGCTAAAATTCCTATCTCGCTAGGTCCTGCTATCATGTCTATATTTACATCACCAAAAACCATCTTTTTTGCTGTTGCAACAAAGATATTTCCAGGACCTGTTATAACATCAACTTTTGGTATAGTCTCTGTTCCATATGCCATTGCTGCTATCGCACTAGCCCCACCAACTTTATAAACTTCACTTACTCCACATAGATGACAAGCAGCAAGAAGAAGCTCATTTGGCTCGTTGTTTGGCGTTGGTGTACAGATAACTATATTTTCTACACCAGCTACTTGAGCGGGGATAACGTTCATAAGCAAAGAAGATGGGTAAGCAGCTTTTCCACCAGGAATATATAAACCAGCGCTATCAACTGGGGTTACTCTTTGTCCAAGGATTGTTCCATTTGGCTCATCATCAAACCAAGATCTTGGTTTTTGTTTTTCGTGGTAAATTTTTATTCTATCGTATGAAAGATGCAGAGCAGCCTTTAGATTTTTATCAAGATTATCATAAGCCTTACTCATTGAGTCTGTTGATATTTTAAGATCATCATCACTCTTTGGCGTCCACTTATCAAACTTAGCAATATGCTCTTTTAATGCTTGGTTTTTATTTTTTTTAATATCATCAATAATTGAACCAACAGTAGCACTTACATGTGCTATATCCATTTTTCCACGCCCTAGAAGCTCTTGGAACTCTGCTTTAAAACTATTGCTTTTTGAGGTTGTAAAAATCATGCTTTATTTTTTCCCTTTTGCAAACTCTTCTCTAACTATTGCCAACGCTTTTAAAAAGTTTTCTGGATCAACTGCACCCATAAGTGGCTGAAATATAGGCTCAGAGTCTGAGTACAAAAACCAAATAGCAGGTGTTCCTGGTTGCCATAACTCTTTAGGCATATAATCATTCTCATCACTATAAGATATTATTGAGACAAAGTTCTTGTTAAGCTCTTCTATAACTCTCTTATCTTTAAATGTTGTTTCATCTAAAACGACACAATATTTGCATGTGTGTCTTGATGATACAAAAAGTACTGGCTTTGAAGCTGCTTGTGCGCTTTTTATGCCCTCATTATAATCTTTTGCCCACTTTATTTCAGAGCCCATAAGATTTACTAAAAATCCCATCAGAAGAAAAATAAAAAATTTATGCATACTGTTTTACCTTTTGTAGAAGTTCTTTTGCGCAATCAAGCGCACTTTTATCTGTCACATCGATGGTTATGTCTGCAACTGCCGCGTATTGTGGCAAACGCTCATTGTATAGCTCTTTTGCCTTTTTTATATCATTTAAGAGAGGTCTTTTTTTAAGTTTCTTGACCGCATTTGGATGATTTTTTATTCTTTTTATTATCTTATCAAACGGAGAATTTAAAAAAACAACTAAACCTATGTCTTTTAGGTTCTCTTGTTTAAAAAATCCGCCACCTGTTGAGATTAGAGTATTTGTTACATTTTTCTCAAGCCATACAGATAGCTTCTTTTCTAAATTACGAAAATATGCCTCTCCGCTCTGCTCAAAAATCTTTTTAACAACTCTGTTTTCCATACTCTCTATCAAATCATCAGTATCTATTGATATATAATCAGAGAGTTTTATAACTTCCCTTGCAATACTTCCCTTGCCTACACCCATAAAACCTATAAGTATTATATTTTTCACTTTTAATTCTCTGCTTTCATTGTAAACATACTCATATCAAAGTCTGGTTTTCTCTTTAGTGTTTTATAATATATCAGCACTGCAGATACGATATTGTACTCTAAAACAGCCATACTTAAAATAAAGGTAATGGCAAAAACACTCAGAAGTGAGGGTATAAAAAATGATAAAATAAAACCAATTAAAGAGAGTATAAAGAGTATAAATTGACTCTTTGAGAGCCTCTTATCAATCATATCATTCATTGTAGGTATACTCATATATCCTTTAGCGTTAAGATGGAACCATACTAAAAATGGAACTATTTTATATAGCATCCCAGACATTATAGAAAATATAAATCCGCCTCCTATTAAGATAGAGACTATTACAATATATTTTTCATCTAAAAAATCGTTTATGCTCCACGCAAAGGTTCCAAGTGTCATAAATATAGCAGCACTTCTCCAGTACCAAACAGTCACATCACTGACTTTTCGTCTTCTAGCATTTAACTTCAGATACACAGTTGTTGCAAATGCCCAAAAAAAGAGCGCTATCCATATTTTGGCGATAGTTGAATAAAAGTCAAAGAAAAGATTTAAAAATAGCCAAAGAATAAGTCCAGTTGTTATAAGCATAACAACACTTTTTTTACAAAATCTCTTAAACCGTGGAGCTACATAAAACATAGGTAAAATATGGAAGGCAACTCCAATAATTAAAATCCCAGCAAAGCCAAAAATAGCCCATACGCTATGAACATTTGCAAAAACATGGTGCAGTGCAGAAAATTTTCCAACTCCATAAGATGCCAACAGATGTGCACCCATAAGCGTTATGATAAGAGCAAAAAAGAGGCCAGTTATCATAGCTCTTATACTAGCAGTCACATGAACAACTCCTCTAAAAGCAAGAAGCATTGAGATGATTAGTATAAGAAACCCGCATAGGAGAAAAAATGATGCCAAGAGTGTGATTTTTGAAATATCAAACCATAAGCCAAAAATCATAAAAAGAGTTCCAAAAAGCAAAAATACGTATGAGATTTTAGAGACAATACCCACTTTTGCTATTCTAACACCTGCTAATACTGGCAACATTTGAACAAGCGCACCAAGCATCACAAAGCCTAAAAAGCCTATGGTTATGGCATGTGTAATGACAATCGTTTCAACAGAGTACCTGCTAGAGAGAGTTACTGCATCGCTAAATAGAATCAATATCCCTGCTAAAATAGCGAATAACGGCGCAGTTAGAAAAAACCTAAGTGGCGCAGATATAGGCGGTGCTTGGTCTACTGACAATCCATCAAAATCCATATCTTCTCTTCTCTACTCAATAACCATTGAGTTCATCATATCTATAATGCGCTCTGCATCAGCACTTAAGTGTTGCTGTGCCATTGGATATAGCATCTGCTCCTCTTTCATGTTGTGCTGTTGCATTAAAATCATCAAAGTTTCACTGTTTCCAAAAAATTTATCTTTATCTTTAGCCTCAATCGCTTTGCGCATCTCTTCAAGCAAGCCTCTCATTTGTGTATGCTCATGTCTCATAATCGCCGTTGGCCCTTGTGTCATACCAGTTTTATTCTCAAACTCTAAAAACATTACACGCTCTTCCATCTGAAAGTGCTTCTCTGTATTTTTAGCAAACTCTTCATAAGCATCTTTTGCGCTCTCAATTGAGTTTGCAACAGCATCTTCCATATTTGCAAAAAGCTCATCACAACGACCATGATCTTCAGCTAAAAATTCTTTTATAGAACTCATTTATATACCCCTAATAATTAATATTTTCGTATTATATTAAAAATAATTTAAATAGAAATTACCACGTATCAATACTCAATTCTAATTGTTATTTAAACAGCTTTTTACTATAATATCTCTTTTAAATTTCACAGGATAAATAATGAAAAACAAAAAACTAATTACTCTTGGTTTTGCCTCAGTAACAGTTGCTCTTGCCCTTTTATTTTCTACAAATCTTTTTGCTTCAAGTACAGATAAAAAAGAGAAGAGTAAAGAGGCTTCAAGACTCGAAGCTCTGGCTAAGTTTACAAAAGTCATAAGTATAGTTGAACAATACAATGTTGATAACGTAACAATTGAGGAGCTAATGGACAAGGCTCTTGAAGGTATGATGAGCAACCTAGATGCGCACTCAAACTATCTAACACAAAAAGATTATAAAAACTTAAAGGTTCAAACAAACGGCGAGTTTGGCGGACTTGGAATCACTGTCGGCGTAAAAGATGGGGCACTTACGGTAATCGCTCCTATCGAGGGAACTCCTGCAGACAAAGCTGGTATAAAAGCTGGTGATATTATTTTAAAAATTAATGAAAAATCAACTCTTAGCATGACTATTGATGAAGCTGTATCAATTATGCGTGGCAAAGTTGGAACAAAAATCGAACTTACAATTGTTAGAGAGAGCGAGACAAAACCTCTTGCAATCTCTATAACAAGAGGAATAATCACAATTGAGTCTGTTTATGCAAAATCAGTTGGAACTGACATCCAGTATATAAGAGTTACAAGTTTTGATAAAAAAGTTGTAAGCGATGTTGCAAAAGCGATAAAAGAGAAAAAAGCTACAACAAAGGGAATTGTTCTTGATTTGAGAAATAACCCTGGCGGACTACTTGATCAAGCTGTTGGACTTGTAGATATTTTTGTTGACAGTGGAGATATAGTTTCACAAAAAGGCAGAAACAAAGCAGACGATGAGAGCTACAGTGCAAAATCAAGCAATACTCTTACAAAAGTGCCTCTTGTTGTTCTTGTAAATGGCGGAAGTGCTAGTGCTAGCGAGATTGTAAGTGGAGCGCTTCAAGATCATAAACGCGGAATTATAGTTGGTCAAAACAGTTTTGGAAAAGGAAGCGTTCAAGTTGTACTTCCTATAACTGATGAAGAAGCAATCAAACTTACAATCGCAAGATACTACCTTCCAAGTGGAAGAACCATTCAAGCAGTTGGAGTAAAACCAGATGTTGAAGTTTTTCCAGGAGAAGTAAAAACAACTAAAAATGAGTTTGCACTAAAAGAGGCTGATTTAAAGAAGCACCTAGAAGAAGAGCTTGAAAAAGTTGATGGCGAACAAGAGACACAACTGCCAGAGCCAGACTCAAAGTTAGTTATAAGTAACGAGATGATAAACAAAGACCTTCAACTCAAAACTGCAATAGACATCTTAAAAGCATTAATAATCACAAAAGGAGAATAGTATGGAAAAAAGAGAACTGATTTATGAGGGTAAGGCAAAGAAGTTATTTAGTACTGATGATGCAAATTTGCTTATTTCAGAGTTTAAAGATGATTTGACTGCATTCAACGGAGAGAAAAAATCTAGTGAAGCTGGAAAAGGTGCACTAAATAACAAAATATCTACGGAACTTTTTAAACTCCTAGAAAATCATGGTATAAAAACTCACTTTGTAAAGATGCTAGATGACAATCATCTGCTTCACAAAAAAACAAAAGTTATCCTTATTGAAGTAATCGTTAGAAATATTGCCACTGGAAGTCTAACTCGCAACCTTGGGATAAAAGACGGAACAGTTCTTCCTTTTACTTTAGTTGAGTTTGATTATAAAGATGATGCGCTTGGAGACCCAAAACTAAATGATCAACATGCGCTTATTTTAGGGCTTGTTGAGTATCAAGATGAGCTTGATAAACTTCGTAGAATGGCTAGACAGATAAATGATATACTAAAGCCTTATTTTGCTCAAAAGGGGCTAAATCTAGTTGATTTTAAACTTGAGTTTGGTAAAGACAGCAGTGGAAATATCATTCTCATAGATGAGATTAGCCCTGATAATTGTCGTTTTTGGGATATGGATAGTGGCGAGAAGATGGATAAAGATAGATTTCGTCAAGGTTTAGGCGGTCTTAAAGTGGCTTACGAGCAAGTTTTAAGCCGTATTTTGGCTAAATAGTTAATTAAAATAAATTCAAGGAATAGTAATGAAAGTAGTTGTAAATGTTTTTTTAAAAGCTGGTGTACTTGATTCTCAAGGAAAGGCTGTTCATCACGCATTAAAGTCTATACACTTTGACAATGTTAGCGATGTTAGAGTTGGAAAACAGATTATTCTTAATCTAAATGAGAGTGATGAGAAAAAAGCAATGGAAGATGCTACTAGAATGTGTGAAGACCTTTTAGCAAATACTGTTATTGAAGACTACACAATCGAGATAGTGAAATGAAAGTAACAATACTACAGTTTCCAGGTACAAATTGTGAGTATGATGCACAACATGCATTTAAATCTCTAGGTGCCGATACTGAAATACTTTGGCACAAATCTGAGACTGTTCCATCTGATACCGACTTATTAGTTGTTGCTGGTGGTTTTAGTTATGGCGACTACTTAAGAAGTGGTGCTATTGCAAAATTTAGTCCTGTTATGCTTGCTGTTAAAAAATATGCCAAGGATGGTGGAAAAGTTTTAGGAATCTGTAATGGTTTTCAAGTTCTAACAGAGTCTGGTCTTCTTCCAGGGGCATTAAAGAGAAACGAGACTTTGCACTTTATCTCAAAACACCATCATCTAAAAGTTATCAACAATGAGAATATATTTTTGGAAAAACTCAACAATGGTGATATTGTAAATATTCCTATTGCCCATCATGATGGAAACTACTACATTGATGAAAATGGTTTAAAAGAGCTCTATGAAAACAACCAAGTTCTTTTAAAATATTGTGATGAAGAAGGGAATGAGAAAAATCCAAATGGCAGTATCGACTCAATTGCTGGAGTATGCAATAAAGAGAGAAATGTTTTTGGTCTCATGCCTCATCCTGAACGTGCTATGGAGGCTATTTTAGGTAGTGACGATGGTATAAAAATGCTTCAAGGATTTTTGAACGCGTGATGAAATTTTTATTGGCATTGCTCTTTTTTTGTGCTACTCTATTTGCTAATCCAGATGATGCTAGCTCTACGCAAGAAAAACAAGAACTTAGCGGTGTCGATGTTCCTTATGAAGAGAACATAGATACTCTTTCCAAAGTCATATATTTAAACTACGAGAAAATCCCTCAAAGAGTATTAAATGGAGAGATATTTTCAGTAACGATAAAAGCTCTGTGCGTAGTTAAAGATTTTGTAGATATTTCTTATAAATTGTCAAATGAAGAGGGGTTGAAAATACTAAACCCTGTTCCTTTAAGAGATAAAGATTCAAAATACTTCTATGATACATTTCACTTTATAGCAACATCTCAAAACTCAAGACTTCCTGACTTTGAAGCATCGCTAATTGATGCTAATGAAAAAGCGTATCAAACAACTTTTTTAGAGGGAGAGAAGCTAAACGTAATCGCCCTAAATCCTAAAAATGATTTTTCAAATATTATTGCAAACTCTTTTGATATTTTAGAATACAAAACAACTACTTATGACGCAACGCATAATATAGTAGTTTTTGTAGCTACTGCTACAAATTCAGACCTTTCTGCACTCAAGTTAAATGGTGTCTTCAAGCAAGGTATAGAATCTGTAACGCACTCAAATAATGACTATAAAATTACATACTATGCTATTGTTGGTAAAAGCATGAGCAATCTATCTTTTTCATACTTTAATGTTTTAAAAAATAGATTTATTTTTGTCAATATTCCACTTATTGTCAGTGATGACAGTGTTACCACGCAGAGTGATTTAAAACCAACTGATCAATCAAACGAGATAATTAAAATGGGAGTTGCTGCCATAGTTGCTTTCTTGGCTTTTTTAGTAGTTTTATGGAGAAAAAGATACATATATCTAATTTTTATTTTTGCTCCTCTTGCTTATATCTTATCTATCGCTCTTCCTTCTAAAGAAGTTTGTATAAAAGAGGGAGCAGGAATATACCTTCTTCCAATGAGTAATGGAACGATTTTTGAAAAGACGACAACTCAGTACAACCTACAAAAAGAAGCAGAAGTAGAAGGCTGGGTAAAAGTACAATTAAGTAACGAAAAAATAGGTTGGGTAAAAAATGAAGATATTTGCTCACGTTAGTTGGCTTTTTGCAACAATAATAATTCTATCTTCTCTCTCCATAATGATAATAACCTTTTATATTTTACCAAAGCCGTATAGCCGAAAATTAGCTGCTTGGCTAATTAGACTAAGCATCTTTCTTAGAACTTCTATCACTGGAAAAGAGGATCCAAATGCTCAACTTTTTTTGATAAATCATCAAAGCGATTTAGATATTGTAGTTATGGAAACTATCTCAAAAAGAGACATTGCGTGGGTTGCAAAAAAAGAGCTTTTTGACATTCCATTTTTTGGTTTGGCACTTAGACTTCCAAAAGATATAGCAGTTCATAGAGAGAGTAAAACATCTCTTATAAAACTTTTAAAAGATGCAAAAAAAGTATTAAGCACAAACAGAGCTATTGCAATGTTTCCAGAAGGTACGCGCTCCGCAAAAGGCATTATGTTACCTTTCAAATCAGGTGCAAAGCTTTTAGCGGATTCGAACTCTCTTGTTGTTCAGCCTGTTGTATTTATAGAGACTGCAAAACATTACAATATAAAAGAGTTTTTTTATAAATCTGGTTCTATAAAAGTTATATATTTAGACTCATTTGTTGCTGATAAAAATGACAGTGAATGGTTGAGTGATTTACGAATAAAGATGCAAAAGGTTTATGATGATGAGTTGGCAAACAATTCTAGCAATAGGTAGCGGAGGCTTTATAGGAGCGGTTCTTAGAGCCTATCTAAACGGTGTTATATCACATAAAATGCCTCATGATATTCCTTTTGGAACTCTTGGTGTAAATCTTGCGGGCAGTTTTATTATGGGACTACTTATAGCCTATTTTATGTACAGCACAATTTTCTCACTTCATATGAAATCATTTTTAAGCACTGGTATTTTAGGTGCTCTAACAACTTATTCAACATTTGCCATTGAGAGTTTTTTACTTCTAAACAGTGGTCAAGTTGCCATGGCACTTGCAAATATATCTCTAAATGCTTTTGGTTCTATCTTTATGGCAGGTGGCGGGTTTTATATCGCAAAGCTCTATCTTAGAGCATAATAATCTCATCTGCGCACCATTTAGCCAAATCCAAATCATGCGTTATAAGAAGCATCCCCATATTTTCTAGGTTATCTAAAAACATTCTCATAACTTCTAACTGAATAACATTATCAAGCGCTGATGTCGGCTCATCTAAAAGAAGCAAATCTGGTTTCATAAGCATCGCACGAAGGATAGAAGCACGTTGGAGCTGTCCACCTGAGAGTTCATGTGGGAGTTTTAAAAGAAGCTCATAATCAAGATTTAACTTTTTGATATGTATCTCAAGCTCATCTGTTTTTGCAACTTCACTTATCTGATTTAAAAGTGTATAGCTTGGATGAAAAGAGCTATATGGATCTTGAAAAACTTCTGAGCAAAAAGAGCTTTTTATGGTTCCACTTTGTGGACGAAGATTTTTTAATATAAGCTCAAAAAGTGTGCTTTTTCCAGCTCCACTTGCTCCAACTATTGCTTTTATCTCCCCTTTTTTTAAACTAAATGAGAGATTTTCAAAAAGTAAAAAATCTCTCTGGTATCCAAAAGAGAGATTCTCAACCTCCAATACACTACCCAATTTAGCTCTTATTTAGCGATATATAAAGCTTTGTAAGCTCTTTGTATAATTCACTAGGAGATATGTCACTGCCCTTATCTAAAACTCTTTTCATAACAACATTATCCTCTTCACCTGCCCAAACTTTTATATATGAGCCATCTTTGTATCCATTGTCTTGTCTAAATTGATTTAAAATATTTTTACCAACATAAAGTTTGTAAAGAGTATCTAAATCAAGTCCGCTCATAACAACCAAATCAAAAAACTCGCTTATCAATTTTTCTAATTCAAGATTATCTCTATTTAAAACATCAAACATTATAGACTCAATCGTCTCTATGATTATGTCCTGAGTGGAAAAAAGTTCATTTTTAGTATCTATCTTGTTAAAGTTTGAGAGTGCTGATATATCAAGTGCCAGTTCATCAACACCGCCTTTATAAGCATTTGCATAGTTCTGTATTGCCAAACTCATGATAAAGTGCCAGACATCAACTACCTCTATCTGCAAATTAGCCCAGTCAGCTTCTTTATCTATATTTTTCCAGTGTTTCCAAGAAAAGCTGTCAATCATCTCAGCGCATTCCATGTATACACAACGCTTCCAATTGATAATCTTATTGTTTTTTGTAACTCCCTTTGTCCACTCTTCTCCGTTGGTTGCCTCATTTAGACTAGATTGAAGCTGTAGCATAAGTAGTATTTTATCCACTTAATTTCCTTTAATTCTTTCCTGCAATGCAAACAAACACTTAAGCATTTTAGAGATATTTTTTATCTAAGCATTGTACCAAATATGCTAAAATAGCACACTTAAAAGAGAGCCAAATGAAGAGAATTAATTGTAGAAGATGTGAATACTATTTTGTTACATGGGAGGCGCAGAGACCTCATGGGTGTAGAGCCTATGGTTTTAAATCACCTCAAATACCATCATTAGTAGTGTTTCAAAGCAGTGGGAGTGACTGTACTATGTTTAGAGAAAAATCTACTCAGCAGAGTTCGTCGTCCAAATAATCTTTTTTCCAAAACCAAGCCTATTATCAGTTAATTTAAAATAGTTGATTTTTATCTGCCAAAGTTTTGGACTCATGGCAAAGGCATAAGGAAAGTGCCTAAAATAGAGCTTTTTAAGCCCTTCGTCTTGTAGTTGTAAAAACTCTCCTCTAAACTGAACTCCCTCTATTTTACCAACTACCTTTGTCTCTAAAACAACAGTTCCTGCAACTTTTTTATTTTTGAAAATATTTTTTATATGTGTTGTCTCTTCACTGCTTGCTACTACAAAAGAGTTGTATGCTGAATCAAAAGCATAGAAAAGGTTACAAGCACTTACATCTAGTCCGTCTGTTGTACATAATGATAATACATGATGTTTTTGTAAAAAAGAGTCTATTTTTAAGAGATTATTCTGCATTAAAATCTTTATAAAGATGTCGTTCTAAATCCTCTAACGTATGCATCTCTCGCTTTTTTAACATCAATTGTGCTGTATCATCATTTACCATTATTTCATACATCTCTTTTGGAGAGGTCATTTTATAGTGGCTTTTTAGAAAGTCTAGCAAGATTTCAAAGTTGTCATTTTTTTTATCACTATACTGCTTAAAAAATTTAAACTCATCCCAATTTATCCCCATCAATCTCTACTCCTATGTTTTTCAAGTGCTATTTGAAGTTTATTTACTACTTGAGACATTTTAGCAGATGAGATTGCAAAATTCAACCTCATAAAACCGCTTCCCTCTCTACCAAAACTTATCCCTGCACTAAGCCCAAGACCTGCCTCTTTTATAAAAAACTCTCTTAACTCCTTATCCCTAAGAGCCAGCCCCCTACAATCAAGCCACGCGAGGTAAGTTCCCTCAATTGGGGTTACTTTTATTAGATAAGGATAGTTTGCACATAACTCTTTTAGCATACTGTAATTTTTAAAAAGATGTGTCTTTAGCTCTTCAAGCCACTCTCTGCCCTCTACATATGCCGATTCAAAAGCTACATGTGAGAGAGCATTTCCAGCAGCAAAATGAATACGATTATATACTTTTAAAAACTTCTCTCTTAACTCAATATTTGGTATAGCAACACTACTCATCGAAAATCCAGCCATATTAAAAGTTTTTCCAACCCCAATTGCAGTGATGGTAATATCTCTAGCAGCTTGGCTTAGAGATGCAAATACTGTATGAGTATTTGGTGCATAAACCAAATCAGAGTGGATTTCATCGCTAAAAACTACTATGTTATATTTTAGGCAAACCTCTAAAATACGTTCTAGCTCTTCCCTCCTCCAAACACGCCCTACTGGATTATGCGGAGAACAAAGAAGCAGAAGTTTAGTTTTTTCATCTATTTTTGAGAGTAAATCTTCTACATCAAATATGTAACTTCCATCATCTTCTTGTTTAAGAGGATTTTTTAAAAGCTCTCTCTCGTGCTCTCTCACACTATGAAAAAATGGTGGATAGACGGGTGTTTGAACTATGACTTTATCGCCTTTGTTGCTAAATGCTTCTATTGCAGCGTTCATACTCGCAACCACAGAGTGCGAGTAGAACATATCTTCTAACTCAAATTCTACCCCATGCACATCCTTCATCCACTTTATCTGAGCCAAAAAAGCGCTATGAGGCACCTCTTCATATCCAACGATAGGATGCTCAAGGCGCTTTTTTACGGCTTCAAGCACAAATTTAGGTGTATCTATATCCATATCCGCCACCCAAAGAGGTTCTACATTTTTTGTACCAAAAAGCTTCTCTCTTAGTGCGTATTTCTCAGCGTTTGTATCTTCTCTTGATGCGGAGGTTGAGAAGTCATAAGTCATATTTTCCTCCACACACTAACCTCAGCAACGCTATGTTGATATTTTCTCTGTGTCTCTTTTATAACAAACTCAACATTTTCTACATGTATAAGCTCAAAATGTTTACCTAGAATCTCTTTTAGTGTATCTATGGTTTTAACTTCTTTGTTATTCTCATCTTTGTACCCACCAAGCCAAAACTCTTTTTTTGTTGAGCTCTCTTGCCATGTGTAGGGAGAAGTTAGAACTAAAATACCATCACGCTCTAGCCGCTCATGAACGCTATCTAAAAAAAGTCTTGGGTTATATAGTCTGTCTATTATATTTTTTGCTAAAATCAAATTATATGAGTTGAAATTTTGCTTTAGATTACATGCATCGCCTTGCCAAAAAGAGACTTTATCTTTTATCTTCTCATATCCCAACTCTTCAATGGAGGCTCTTCTCTCCTCGCTTAAATCGCCCTCTGTTTTGGTTCTATACGCTACATAGCCATCATTTTTAAGCTTTACTCCAACACCGATAAATCTTGCAGAAAAATCAATCCCATCAACCTCATCAAAACTATGCGCCAACTCAAATGTAGCTCGTCCAGTCGCACAACCCAAATCAAGCGCTTTTGTCCTGTTTTTAACAAATTTAGTTGCTATCTTTACACACTCTAGTGCAAAGTTTTTTACTCCAAAAAAGCTATCTCCGTACTGAAACTCACAGTATTGCGAAACCAGTTCATCACTTTCATAAATATCGCTCTGTTTTTCTATATCTGAGCTAGAGATTACATATCTAAATCCAGCATTTTGAAAGAAGTGTCTGCGAAAAGCGTAACGAGAGTGCTTCATTATAAGATTTCCGCTACTAGCCCATGATGAGCCAAGTATGAGCGCATGTTTATTATCAAATGTAGGAGTTGAAAAGTCATCATACGCAGGATGTACCTCAAAACCATCAAAGCCAAATATTGGGGTTCTGCTCCACTGCCAAACATTTCCAACGACATCATAAATCCCGTTAAAACTAAACTCATTTACAGGACATGAACTAGAGTAGTGATAAAAATTCAAATTTGCCCTACTCTCATGAAAATCTGGAATATCTTCAAGCTTTACATACTCATAAATCACTCTATACTCCGCCTCGCTAGGCAGCGAGTAAGTCACTCCATCTTTTCTGCTCTTATATCGACAAAACGCTTCTGCTTCGAGAGCATTTACATCAACTGGCCAATCAAGGGGCATATCTATGATTTTGCTCAGAGTTCTATACTTATAAATATCACTCTCTCTAACCCAAAAAGTAGGATATTTTGCACCGCTTATCTCTAAAAATTTCCATCCTTCTTCATCCCAAAACTCCTTATTTGTGTAGCCACCATCTTGTACAAACTCCATAAATTCACCGTTACTCACAAGAAACTTTGAAACTTTAAAATCCTCTACTCTCTCTTCGTATTTTCCATATTCATTGTCCCAACCGTAAAGATTATGTCCTTTATTTTTGCCAAGTTTAATATTTTTGCCATTTATATCAATCATGCTATTTTGTGGAGCTAGTGAAGTATGTGCGCAGATATTAAACTCTTTTACCTCTTTTACAAGCTCTATTGGCATTTGACGATGAAGAACAAGTGAAGTCTCTATATGTATCCGCTCATGCTCAATTGCCATAAGGATTATCCACATAGGAGATTTATCATCTATCGGCAAAGGCATAGGAAGTGTAGTTATAAGCCCATCAACTATCTCTCTTACAATGTTTCTATACTCCCTAACCTCGCTAACTATTGGCCACTTATAGTTGCCACTATTCATATCATCCCAATCCATCTCATCAACACCAACTGCAAATATTGACTCAAACTCTGGATTTACTCTCTCTTTTATTATCTTCATATTTATAAGTTTATTTATAAAAAAAGTAGCGGTATGTCCAAAATAAAATATCATCGGATGTCTTGTAATCTCTGATTTGTTGTAAAAAACATCATCATCTTTTAGTAGCTCAAAAATCTTCTCAAAAAGTGAAAATGTATTGTGAAAATACTCTCGTATCTCTTGGCGCTTCTTCTGCTCATTTGCGCCCTCTAACGTAACTGGATATAGACTTAATCTACTCAAAATAGTACCTTTAGGATATAATTTTTCTATGAAATTTTATTATAGTAAAAAATTAGCACAATCGCTAAATCTGACTCACGCTTTTACCACAAAGTCTAGCGGTAATCTTGCATTTCACGTAGATGACAATGAAGCAAATGTGCAAAGCAACCACCTTAAACTAGCCAAAGAGTTAGGATATGAAAAAAAATCTCTTATTCATATGAAACAAGTTCACTCTAGTTTAGTACATCTGGTAACTGATGAAGATTTTAACTCACCTCCAACATGTGACGCTCTTATAACAAACAAGCCAAACACTCCACTTATGGTTATGGTAGCGGACTGCTCGCCGATACTCTTTTATGATTGTGAGAAAAAAGCAATAGCAGCCGTTCATGCTGGAAGAGCTGGAGCATTTAAAAACATAATAAAAAAGACAGTTGATAGCTTTATAGACAATTTTCAAAGTGAAGCAAAAGATTTATATGTGGCTATTGGTGCTGGTATTGGGGTTTGTTGTTATGAAGTTGGAGTGGAAATTTACAATGAAGCAAAAGCATTAGACTTAGAGTACGCTATTGATATAAAAGATGAAAAATATTATCTTGATGTAAATAAAATCCTAAAATCTCAACTTCTAGTGTGTGGCATCAAAGAGGAAAATATAGAATTTTCAAATGAATGTACATGCTGTAACACTAAAGACTATTTTTCATATAGAGCCGAGCAAAAAACTGGAAGATTTGGGGCAATTATAATGCTACAAAAGTAGCATTATAAAAACTGTTAATCCCTATTTTTACCTCTGCCATCTTCTCTTTTTTCACTTTTATTCTTTTTCTTATCTTCACGATACTCAGCTTTGTGCTTGTTTTTTGATTTTGTCTCATGATAACCTCTATCAATGTTTCTAAAATCTTCCCCTGCACGTCTTCGTTCTATTACCTCATCTATGCTAACTCTGTGGTATGAGGATAAAAAACGTACATTTACAAGCTCAGCTATAGCATCATCATCTAAATATAATTTTTTTCTACTTTTTTTATGCCCGTAAGCTCTGCCATATGGAGGACCATATCTTCTATCTGTCTCTACAACATATATAACTTCTGGATTAAGTCCAAGATTGATACTTATATCCCACCAACTACTGCCAGCCATACGAAGTTTTGCTATATATTTTGGGCTTCTTCTTACTTTTTCTGCCAAGAAGTAAGCAACACTAATATCACTCGCAGACAACTCTTCTGTGGCGATTACAACTTCTCTTTGAGGAACCCTGTAATAATCTCCTATAGAAAAAGAGAATGAATCAACTCCTTTTTCTGTTCCAGAGAGACCTATATCAAAATCTGCCGCAAACATTGAAGAGCTTATTGAGAGTGTTAAAAAAATACCTGCTACACTTATTTTCATTTTACATCTTCCTTGCTATATAATTTATGCATTATTCTAGCGTAGAATAAACTCTTTAACTCTAAGGGCAAGTTGTACAGGTAAAAGTCTAAGTGACTCTTCAACATCTTTTGTTTTACCGTGAGTTATAAACTCATCTTCATACTCAAAACTCTCTAACTCAACATGTAAGATTTTTTCCCGTGCAAAAAATTCTAAGATTGCAGAGCCTACTCCGCCCATCTTTGCACTGTCACTAAATACAAACCATTTGTTATGTGTTTTTGCCATTTCACGAAGCATATCTTCATCAAGTGGCTTGACAAATCTAAGGTCTAAAATACTAACCTCATCTTCTAAAAATTTCGATGTCTCATAAGCACGTCCAACACCATTACCATAACCGATAAAAAGAGTATCACTATTGCTTGAGCGAAGAAGTTGCGATTTTGCAAGCTCAAAATATTTAGACTCTGGCAAAGAGGTCTCTGTAAATGAGCCTCTTGGATAGCGCAGTGAGCATGGAGAAGGATACTGTGCAGCAAACGCCATGGCCTGATGAAAACTCTTCTCATCTCTTGGAGCAAAAAGAGTCATATTTGGTATCGCTCTTAAAAAACTTATATCAAAAACACCCTGATGCGTCTCTCCATCTTCTCCAACTATTCCAGCACGATCAAGCGCAAAAACAACAGGCAAGTTCATCAAACATGTATCATGAATCACTTGATCATATCCACGCTGTAAAAACGTCGAGTAAATTGTACAAAACGGTTTAAATCCCTCTTTTGCTAACGCTGACATAGACGTAACTGCATGCTGTTCTGCAATTGCAACATCCCAAAATCTATTTGGATATAACTCTATAAGATCACTTAAACCTGTTCCACTCGGCATTGCAGCAGTTGCGCCTACTATCTTATCGTTATGTTTTGCAAGATGAAGAAGAGCCTCTGCATAAATTTGAGTAGCACTTTTTGCAGAACTTTTTTTAGATGCAGCTCCGCTATTCAAATCAAAAGGTCCAACACCATGCCATTTCTCTTCATGCCCTTCAGCTATCTGATAACCTTTACCCTTTAGTGTTTGTGCATGAACGATAACTGGTTTTTTTAGCTCTTTTGCTTTTTGAAGTATCTCTATCAATGAGACTAAATTATGTCCATCAACTGGGCCGATATAGTCTATGCCCATCTCTTCAAACATAATTCCTGGAGTTATGAGTTTTAGCGACTCTTCCATTCTTTTTGCTATATATCTAGCACCCTCTCCAAAATTATCTACAAAACTTTCTGTATGTTTTTTAAAATTTTGATAAAAAGGAGATGCCATAGCTGAGCTTAAAATTCTACTAATTGCACCTATTGGCTTAGATATACTCATCTCGTTGTCATTTAAAATGATTACCATTGGGTATTTTCTCTCGCCAAGCTCATTAAGTGCTTCATAGACCATTCCAGCGGTCATAGAACCATCGCCAATCATAACAACAGGGATTCTGCTATCTTGCTCACCCTTTAGAGCTATCGCCTTTGCAGCGCCAACACCTAAAGATATAGAAGTAGAACTATGTCCTGCAACAAAATAGTCGTGCTCACTCTCGCTTGGCTTTGTGTAACCGCATAAACCATTAAACTGTCTTAATGTATCAAACTCATTCCATCTTCCAGTTAAGAGCTTATGTGCGTAAGATTGGTGCGATACATCAAATATAAAAGGGTCTTTCTTTGAGTCAAAAACCTCATGCATCGCAACAATAATCTCTGTTGCGCCTAGTGTTGAACTTAGATGTCCACCATTTTTACTAACAACTCTAAGTATCTCTTCTCTTATATTTTTACAAACAATCTCTAACTCTTTTATTCTACTTGGCTTTATATTCATCTATACTGCTTACTCACTTAATGCTGCTCTTTTTACACGTTCAAATCTTTTACTAATCTGCGCATCTATGTTTCCAGCTTCACTTATAGCTATTACACCGCCTAAGTTAACCGCGCTATCTGAGATAATTTCTACATGTGCTAGTGTACCAAGCACCTGCGATATTTCTCCATGGTCTTTTGGATTTACCTTTAATGTTATCTTTGACGAGCCTTGTAACTCTTTTATCAACTCTTTTGCTAAGAGTATTGCCACTTTATTTGAGTTTTCGCCCAACTCTATTTTGATAACTTCTTTTGAAATATCAATAGCAGCACCTATCAACTCATCTTTTATCTTCTCTAATGCGCTCTCAAATTCTGTTGCATTTTTTTCTAATTTTTGTATAGAAGCGTTATATTGAGAAATTACACTAGAGATATTGTTTTTATCTTCTTTTAAAGCTTTCTCACGGCCACTCTCTACACCTAGCTCAAATGAATCATCTTTAACCTTTTGAAGCTCCTCTTTGTGCTCTGTTGCCATGCTCTCGAGTTTCATCTGAAGTTTTATAAAGTTTGAGGACATTTCGTCTGTTTTGTTTAAAAGAGACTCTATTAATGAGTCTTTAGAGCTTTGACTTATAGCACTTGAATCAACTTCACGCTCTTTAATGGGCTCTTGGCTCTCAATCAAAGAGTTATTTGCAAAAAAAGAGTTCTCAGCAACATCTTCACTTATCTCATCTTCTATTGAGAGAAATTTAAAGTTATATTTATCAACTTTATGTCGATTAATTTTATCGTTACTAATTATACTTGCCACTCTATTCCACCATCTCTTCAGATGAAGTTCCTAACTGAATTGTTCCCGTTTCTGCAAGGCCATTTACTATCTCAACAATTCTTCTTTGAGCACCCTCAACATCTTTCATTTTTACAGCGCCCATAAACTGCATCTCTTCTTCAAATGCCTCTTTTGCTCTCTCACTCATTGCGCTAAAGAATTTCTGTTTTAGATCTTCAGGAGCACTTTTTAAACCTAACATCAAGTCTGGTTTATCAATAGATTTTAATATCTCAGCAATTGCATTTTTATCTAGTTTTGCAATATCTTCAAATGTAAACATCATCTCTTTGATTAGATTTGACATCTCTTCATCACGCTCTTCAATCTTAGCAAGTGTCTCTTTTGAAGCTTTTGCACCAAGTCTGTTAAATATATCCGCAACAGCACGAGGACCACCGACTTCAACTTTATATGAAGCAAGAGATTCAAGCTTAGACTCAAGAACAGCAGATACTCTTTTGATAACTGAAGGAGAAATATCTCCTAGCTTTGCCATTCTCATCGAGACTTCACTTCTAAGGTCATCAGGAAAATACTGAAGCGTATCAGCAGCTTCGGTTGCGTCCATATGAGCTAAAATAAGCGCAATTGTTTGAGGATGCTCATTGATGATAAAGTCTGATAACTGCTGTGGTTTAATTTTAGATAGATAAGAGAAGTTTTGAGTTTCTTGCATACTTTTTGATAGTTTCTCAAGAACTTTTTTAGCCTCTTCTGGTCCTAATGTTCTGTATAAAAGCTCGCGCGCATACTCTAAACCACCAGAAGTAATAAACTGCCCAGACTGAAATATCGCATAAAACTCTTCCAAAATCGCAGTTGCAACACTCTTCTCTACACTCTTGTTTGTTGCAATATGTTTTGAAACTTCTGTAATAGCATCAACACTCATATTGGAAAATATAGCGGCCGTTACATCTTCGCCCATCTGCATAAGCAATATTGCAATCTTTTGCCCCATGCTCATCTCATCAAATTTTGCTTGTTGCGTAGGACTTAAAGTCATATAGATTCTCCTTCTGCTTTATCTTGTTGGTGACTCAGTCTCTTCGGTAAGAAGTGCTTGTAAAACTAGCGCAACTGCTTCAGGAGACTCATCAGCCATATTTTTTATCTTCTCAAGAAGAACATCATATTTGAGTTCATCCTCATTAAACGAATTTCCAACACCTAGCTGTTCTTCAACTTTTTTACGCATTGATTGAACTTTTTCTACCAAATCTTCATCTTCATCATCTTTGATGTCTAAAACAGGTCTGCCAATTTCATCTTCTTCTTTAGATATTTCAAGCATTCTTTGTGCAAATGGAGAGATAACTTTTTTATAAAGAACAAGAAGCAGAATAAGCACAAACATATACTTAAACAGTTCAGAAAATGGTGCCAAATATGTTTGTGAAAATAAAACAACTTGACTAACTCTCTCTTTTGAAGGATCAAGCTGCGCTCTTTTAAACTGTAAGTTTTGAACGCTAATTTGGTCTCCTCGCTCTTCGCTGATTCCAATTGAACGGCTAACAAGTGCGCTAAGAGCCTCTAAGTCACTCTCTGAGAGTGCTTCATATACCAACTCTTCTGTTGCTTTTCCATCTGCATCATTTTTATAATTATATTTTCCATCAACAACAACAGCCGCTGTCACTCTCTTTATACGTGCAAATTCACTCTTTGTTGTTGAGACAGTTTTACCAACTTCATAGTTTGTAGTTCCTGTATTTTTTTCATATTTTTCACTTGTTTTGTTACTAGCTAGACCCTCAACTGGGCCTATATTACTAACAGTACCAGGAACTCCACCGACTTCAGCAGGGGTAGAGCCATCTCTTTTTTCTTCACTAACTTGTTCACTTCTTACAACGTTTTCTGGGTCATAACTCTCTGAAGTTGAATTTTTTATAGAAAAATCAAATTCAATTGTTACTTGTGCAACAACTTTTTGCTCTCCACCAACAAAAGGAGAAACTACTTCTATAATTTTTCTCTGTTTTTTCTTTTCTTCTTTTGTCTTAAAATTCTGCTGAACCGTAGAGAGCTCACCCATTTGAGCCATCTCATCATCATCGCCTAATGTTTCGCCATCATTATCTATAAGCATTACATTTGCAGATGTCAGATGTGGCACTGCTGCGGAAACAAGATTTTTAATACCCCTAATCTGCTTAGAAGATAGCTTTCTTCCCTCAACCAATGTAACCATAACGGAAGCGGTTGGCTCACCTTTTTTCTCAACAAAAAGCGTCTCTTTTGGGAGGGCTAAACTTACACTCGCATTTTCTATTGGAGCAAGAGAGTTGATTGTTCTTGAGAGTTCACCCTCAATAGCACGAAGATATTTTACATTTTGGTCAAAACTTGTTGCTCCAAATTCTTGTTTATCAAAAAGTTCAAATCCAACACCGTTATTTTTTGGAATTCCAAGTGAAGCAATTGCAATACGCTCTTTATATACTACATTTTTTGGTACTTTTATAACATTTTTATCTAGTATTTCATAAGGGATATTGTCTTTTTCTAGTTGCTCTACAACTTTTGCAGCATCTTCCGAACTTAGGGAATCAAAAAGAGTCTCATATTTACTTAGAGCATCTTTTTTTTCTGTATACACTACGAGAAAAATCACAAATGCAACAATACCAACAATAGCCACACCTATGATAAACTTCTGCTGTTTTGTAAGCTTATCGTAGAGAGTAACTAGTTGTGAAAAAAGTACCTTAAAATCCATTGACTTCCCATTTTAACATTATAAAAATTGTATTACTAATTTAAAAAAACGACTATTTTGCTCATCAGTACCAATTGTAACTCTGATAGCATTCATGTTATAACTGCTTAAGTCTCTTACTATCATACCCTTTTGTAGGAGCTGATTTGCTATTTTTGTAGAATTTCTCTCAGCACCAAGCGACAATGTAACAAAATTTGTATAACTGTTTATTATATCTATTTTTTGCTCTTTTGCAAACTGCTCATAGCGTTTCATCTGCTCTAAATTAAGAGCTATACTTTTTTGTACAAAATCATTATCGCTAAGGGCTACTGTTGCTGCTTCTAGTGATAATGTAGTTATGTTAAATGGTGGTCTTAGTTTATAAAGCTCTTTGATTATTTTAGTATCTGCTATACCATAACCAACTCTCATTCCGCCAAGTCCATACGCTTTTGAAAATGTTCCAAGATAGATAACATTTGAGTGTTTTTCTATAAGTTCTTTAACTTTTATCTCTTTTTTTGCATCTTTTATAATTGCATACTCCATGTAGGCTGCATCTACCACAACTAAAGTATCATTGTCTATTTTTTCTAAGAAGTCATATATATTTTGCGCATCAAGAGCATCGCCCGTTGGGTTGTTTGGCGTACAAATAAATATAATCTCTGGCTTTTCTTGCTTGTATAGTTTATAAAACTCATCTAAATCATGCTCTTGTGAAGATGTTCTTATAACATTTGCACCTACATGCTTAGAGTAAATTTCATACATAGCAAACGTGATACTATTCATCAAAATCTTTGAACCACTATGTGCTTTTGCGTGGATTAAGAACTCTATTACCTGATCACTTCCTGAGCCAATGATTATATTTTCACTATTAACATCATATCTCTTAGCAAGTGCATTTTTTAGGTTTATCATAGAGTCATCTGGATATAACGACATCTTTGTTAAGATTTTGCCAACTGCATCAATTACTTTAGGCGAACATCCAAGCGGATTCTCATTAGATGCTAGTTTTACTATATCTTTTGGCTCAATCCCATGTTCTCTCACAACAAGCTCTATGGGCTTTCCCGCTTCATACGTTTTTATATCTTCTAAATGTTTATTAAATTTCAATCTCTTCTCCTTTTACATAGCTTCCAAGCCATGTAACCTCTTCTTTATGTTTTTGTAACACTTTTTGGAACTTCTCATCATCAACATGGCCATAAAAATCTATAAAAAACCAGTACTCAAATCCGCCCTTCTCTTTTGATGGGCGAGACTCTATTTTAGAGAGATTTATACTCTCGTGCTCAAAATCTTGCAAGAAATGCACAAGTGAGCCAGCCTTTACAGAGTCTTTTAATCTTACCAATATAGAAGTTTTATCATCTTGACTCTTTGCATTTTTAAAGTCACTTAGTATCACAAATCTTGTTTGGGAGCCTATGCTATCTTCAACATGGTCAAACATTGTTGGAACACTATATAACTTTGCTGCTATATGACTACATATAGCAGCCGCGCTCTCATCTTTTGAAGCTAGTATTGCTGCTTTTGCGGTAGATTCAACGGGGATAAGTTCAACATTAGAGAGGTTATGCTCTTGCAAAAATTCTCTACACTGCCCAAACCCCTTGTCTCTTGAGTAGATTTTATTAATATCTGATATTTTTTTTGCTTTTGTTACAAACGACATGTGAATCGGCATATACAGCTCTGCTACTATTTTTACGGAGCTCTTTGCCAAAAGGTCAAGTGTCTCACCGACAACTCCATCTCTTGAGTTCTCAATTGGAACTACTCCAAATTTTGCTCTTTTAGTCTCTAGCTCTTTAAAAACATTTGAGATAGATCTCATAGACATATAGTCACTCATTGCCCCAAAACGGCTCTCTGCTGCTTGATGCGTAAAACTACCTTCTGGCCCTAGGTATGCTATGCGTTCTGGTAGTTCTAAGTTTCTAGAAACTGCAAATATTTCTAAAAATATAGCCTCTATCGCATCTTGATTTAAAAGTCCATTCTCTTTTGTGCTATGTTGTGCTAAACGCTCGATTATAGCTTTTTCTCTCTCTGGTCTGTATATAGCAGCGTCGGTGCCTTTTTTTATCTCTCCAACACGTTTAACAACAACCATTCTCTCATTTAAAAGCTCTAATATTTTGTCATCAATCGTATCAATTCTATCTCTACAATCTTCTAAAGTTTTCATATTTTCTCCAAAATCTCTTGCATATCAGCATAGACGTAATCAGGTTTTAATTCAGGTTTTAAAAAAGGGACTATCTCATCTGCACTTTTATATTTTCCACTTGTTACGAAGAGAGTCTTCATACCAAGCTCTTTCGCGCCTCCTAAATCTCCCTTAACATCATCACTAATAATTGTCACATCACTAAATTTTGCATCATTTTTTTGCTTACGAAGCATTATCAAAGCCTCATTATAAAATGCTCGACTCGGTTTTCCTACAACTTCATATGAGCATGACGTTGCAAACTCTAGCAGTTTTAAAATTGCGCCAACCCCAGGGTATCTTTTAGAGTTTTTTGCATATATAGATGTCTCATGCATACCCACCAAAGAAGCACCTGCCAATAAAAAATCGATGATTTGAGCAAACTCTTCAGATGTGTAATTCTCTTTTATTGATATTAGTACTGTTTTTGGATTTTTATAATTAAATATATATCCCATTTTTTTTAGTACAACCAAGAACTCATCTGCGCCATAAGGAGCAACAGAACTTTTTTCTACATGTGATTCTAAAAGCATAAGTGGGTCAAGATATGAAGAAAACTCTATATTAAAACCTTTAGATTTCAAAAAATCAAAAAAATCAATTGAAGCTTTTTTTGTGCTGTTTGTGATAATCATATAGGGTATTTTTTTTTCATTTAGCGCATCAATAAATTCTCTGCTTCCACGTATTGGGGATTTATCGCTATCGCTAATTAGTGTGCCTTGCACATCAATAAAATACATCTTAGTTCTCCAAATACTCTTTCTCTAAAGCTATAAGGTCCTCAAACTCTTCACGCTTACGGATAAGTTTTACCTTATTACCGCTTATAGCAACCTCAGCGCTTCTACCTCTTGTATTGTAGTTACTGCCCATACCAAAGCCATATGCTCCAGCACTATGAATAACCAAAAGGTCGTTATGCTCTAAAACTGGAAGCATATATCCCTTTGCAAAGAAATCTCCACTTTCACAAACTGGCCCGACAACATCTGCTTCGCTAAGTTCACTTGAGCTATCTGTTAATGCTTCTATTCTATGATATGCCTTATATAAGCTTGGTCTGAGCAAATCATTCATCCCGCCATCAACCACAACAAATCTTTTATCGCCATTTCTTTTTTCATAAAGAACTTTAGTTAAAAAATAACCGCCATTTGCAGTTAAAAATCTTCCTGGTTCACAAATAACTGTTAAATCTAAACCTTTTAGAGTTGATAAAATAGCTTGTGCATAATCATATGGAGTTATCGTTGTCTCATCTTTGTATTTTACTCCAAGACCTCCGCCTATATCAAAAAACTTTAGCTCTATTTTTATATTTTGAAGTGTTCTTACTAAATCAGCCACAATCTCTGCTGACTCATATATAGGCTTTAGTTCTGTAAGTTGTGAACCTATATGAAAGTGGATACCTACAGGGTCTAAATACTCAGAGTTGTTTGCCTTTATGTACATTCTCTTAGCAGCATCTATCTCTACTCCAAACTTGTTGTCGTGAAGCCCTGTTGATATATAAGGGTGAGTTTGTGGGTCTATGTTTGGATTTACTCTGATGCTTATTCTACATTTTGCACCAAGTTCTTTTGCTATGAGCTCTACACGACCAAGCTCTGCTTCGCTCTCTACGTTAATATATAAAATATCTAACTTAATAGCTTGAGTAATCTCATCATCACTCTTTCCAACTCCAGAGAAAATGATTTTGTAGTTAGGTACTCCCGCTAAAACTGCACGATGTACCTCACCAATAGAGACACAATCAGCTCCACTTCCTAAAGTAGCAAAATGTTTAATAACACTAAGATTTGAGTTTGATTTTATAGCAAATGCCATAATAGATTTTCTGCCTTTAAAAGCGGCTTTCAACTCCTCATATTGTGCGCTCATGTAGTCTAAATCATATATATATAACGGTGTTTTATAAGTAGCTGCTAGTTCTTTAAAATTTATCATAAAAATCCCAAATATTTTTAAGTGGATTCTATCTAAAAAGTACTTATATTTTTGTTATGAAAAAGTATGAGGAGTAAAAAATTATGCGACTTTAGTTGCTAACTCTGGATGTACGATATTTTATCCACTGTCTTATTGCAAACAATAAAAGCAATAAATTTGGCAAAATTATTCCAAGTTCACTTGGTATCGTTTTATGGTTTGATAACTCTACTAATGAAAATAAAAATGCCCAAATCATCAAAGAAGAGATAATTGCCACAAAACTAAATAGAGAAACATTTAAAAATCTAACACTAATTGGAACAAAAAAGAATATGATAACAACTAAAGAGGGAACAAAAAATGGATATACAAATATCTTATAAAGAGCACTCTTTACTGTATTTGTATTGATATTTTGATCACGTAAGAGCAAATAAGCGTCAATTGCATCTTTGATTGAAAAATTAACTTTGCCCTCATAAACTTGATCAAGCATTTTTGGGCGAAACCCTTGAAGAATCTCTAAGTTTTGCTTCTCTCTTACTTTTATCCCCAAAGAGTCAAAGCTAATGTTGTCTGGCTTTGTAATAATATCAGCCTTGTTAATAAGCCATGCATCATTTCTATAACTAGCTTTTTTGGCTACTAAAACCTCTTTTAAAGAGTTATCTACAAAGCTAAATACACGTATATTCTCTGCGCTCTCTTGAAGAGGCAATAATCTTGAAAAATATACAAATTTATCTTTATATGTAAAAAAAAGGTCTCTTGTTGGGCTTAAGTATTGTGCATTTTTACGGATATTTTTTGCAAACTCATCCGCTCTTGCAAAATTTGAAATTGAATGAAGAGAGATAAAAAGAGTAATTACAACAGTAGAAACAACTACAAAAGGTTTTAATATATCTATTCTAGAATATCCAAGAGAGTAGAACGAGACTAGTGCATTTGATCGGATTAAAAAAATCTTTGTGCTTATCATTGCAAATATAAGCGAAAGAGGAAGAAGCATATCGATGGCATAAAATGTTTTATAAACAATATAAATAAGAAGTAAATTGGCAGAAATATCAAGTTTCTCAGAGCTTCCCATATAGTCAAAACCGACTAAAAAAAGTACTAAAGCCAATAATATAACAATAAAGTATCTAATGTAATGAAAAGAGATATATTTAAAAGCCAGCATTTAGGTCCAATAGAGAAGTTTAGTGCTATTTTAGCGGAATTTTTTTAATTGTATATTTAGTGCTAACATCTTCAAGAGAGTTACTTAAGAGACACTCGAGTGCATCAGAAGCAGAAGCAATAAACTCCGCTAAATGTTCTTGCTCATCTTTAGTAAAATTACTTAAAACATAAGAAGCTACTTCACCTTTATGCTCTGGTTTGCCTATACCCATTCGTACTCTTATATACTCTTTTGAAATATGTTCATCTGTTGATTTAAGTCCATTGTGTCCACCATGTCCACCGCCTTTTTTAAAGCGAAGTGCGCCAAATGGAAGGTCTAAATCATCATGTATTACAACAACTTCATCAATTTTATAAAACTTCTTTACAGCGCCAATCGCTAAGCCTGACAAGTTCATAAAAGTAAGTGGTTTTAATAAAAAATGATTTGAAAACTTAAAAAGGATAGAGTCAAATGATGAAGATAGTTTTTGAGCATTTTTTCGTTTGACTAGCTCATTTATAACCATAAAGCCTATATTATGGCGGGTATGCTCATAGTTCGGGCCAGGGTTACCCAGACCGACTATTAACATAATTATTTCGCTTTGATTACGCTTAGTACAGATACACGATCAGAATCTGTGAACGTCACATTAGCTATTTTTGCAATGTCACGTACCATTTTTGCGTCACCTACATCCATTTTAGCAACATCTACAATGATAGCGTTTGGAGTATTTTCAATAGTAGCTTTTACTCTTAAACGAGGTTTTGAAATATGCACAAGACCTTTATTTTTAAGACCAATTGCATCACCAACTGTAACAACAGGTACATTATAGTGTGTCACAACATTTGGTTGTGCTACCATTAAATCTACGTGTAATAGCTTACCCGTAACTGGGTGTGCCTCATAAGATTGAACAACAACATTCATCTCTTTTGATGCTACTTTGATAGGAAATGCCAGAGTCTCTTTATTACGAACAGTACGGATATACTCATTCTCTTTGAATGCAGCATGTAGGTTTTCTAACCCTTTTCCATAAATGTTTGCAATTAGATATCCATCGCGGCGAAGCGCTTTCGTGCCTATTTTGCCAATACTCTCTCTAATTATGCCTTCTAACATATTAAATCCTTAATAAAAAATGTCCGCAATTATATCTCTTTAAGCTTTAATTGCAGTTAAATAGGTCTATTTTAAATTAAAGATATCATCTTCGCCAAAGCCGTTCTTATCAACACTTTCAGCTTTGTGTATACTCTCTGAAGCCTTGCCACTGTTTAAGCCACTCATTTTTAGCTCTAAATCGGATGCGCTTGTAGCGTAATCTTTTGCTTTTTGTTTTGTGATAATTCCGTTATTGTATATATCCAAGATATGTTGGTCAAAACTTTGTGATTTGTAGTGTTCTCTACCTTTTTCGATTGTTTCGCGAATTTCATAATCTCTATTTTCTAAAATTAACTTCTCAACCATAGGAGTCTTTACAAGTATCTCCATAGCCGCTACACGTTTATCATCTTTTGTTGGAATCAGTCTTTGAGATATAACACCTTTTAATACTCCAGCAAGAGAGAGCCTAACACGATTTTGCTCTTCGTTTGGAAAAATAGCAATTATACGATTTATAGTCTCTTTTGCATCAACCGTATGCAGTGTTGAAAAAACCAAATGCCCTGTATCTGCCGCATGCAGTGCCAACTCTATCGTCTCTCTATCTCTCATCTCTCCAACTAATATAATATCTGGGTCTTCACGAAGAGCAGCTCTAAGCGCTCTATCAAATGAGAGTGTATCTTGCCCAACTGAGCGTTGATTTATGATACATCCTCTATCTTTATGAACAAATTCAATTGGATCTTCTATCGTTATGATGTGTTTTTTATCACACATATTTATCTCATGAATCATTGCTGCTAGAGTTGTTGATTTTCCACTTCCTGTTGTTCCAGTTACTAGTATCAATCCGCGTGACTCTTTTGTAAATGTTCTTATCATCTCAGGATATTTCATCTCATCAATTGTTGGAATTTTCATAGGAATTACACGAAAAACAAAAGATGGTCCGTCAGTTTGAAAAAAAATGTTTACACGAAAGCGGTTGCGTTCATCAAATTGATAAACTAAATCCACCTCTTTATGCTCTATCAACTCTGAGAATCTTCCTCTAAGTATCTCTTTTGCCAAAGTCATTCCATCTTCATAAGAGAAGATGCTTCCAGAAAAAGGGATTATCGCCCCATTTATTCTAGCTCTTATTGCCCCGTTTGACTTTACATGTAAGTCGCTTCCACCATTTTCAATAAGTTTTTTAAGATACCCTCTAATCTTTTTTATCTGTTCAAACGTTAAAAGACTTATATCTATTTCATTGTTATGTTTAATCATAATGACTCCAATATATCTTTAAATGCATCTTTAAAAGATTGTAATCCATCTTCTATCTGCTTGTCTAAAATCATATCAAAATCGATACCTAAAAATTTTATCGCTTCGAAATGTTCTCTTATTTTCTCTTGTGAAATTGGAAGCGAAGCTGTTTTAGATCCATTTGCATCATACGCTTTTATAGTATCTACTGGCGCTGTATTTACGCTGTTATACGCTAAAAGTCCATCAATGTAGTAGTGAGGAGGCAGTGAATCATCTTTTACTCCTGTACTTGCAAAAAGAACTCGGCATCTATCAACTCTCATGCTCTCAACAGCTTCATATATACTTGCACTGTTATATATGCCACTTAGAGCTTTTTTGATTTTAGCTTTTTCAAGCATATCATCTAAAGCTCTGTCGATTCTGCTTACAAACACGCTTATTACTGTATCAACGGTTGCTCCAAACTCTTTTGTTCCATCTCTAAAAGCTTTTGCACATAAAATAGCTTGTTCTTTCTTAAAGATAAGCGTTGCATTTACTGGTATGCCTTTTGATGTAAGAGTTTGCATCGCAATATATCCAGCCTTAGTCGCTGGAATTTTTATCATCACGTTTGCTCTGCCTATGCTTTTATAGAGTCTCTCTCCCTCTTTTATCGTTGCATCAGCGTCATCACAAAGAAAAGGGTCTACTTCTATACTTACATAACCATCATCGCCTACATCATAAAGAGGTTTTAATATATCTGCTGCTTTTTGTATATCATAGATAGCAACTGCTTCATATTTTTCTTTTGGGCTAAGCGACTTAAGAGTAAGAAGTTGCTCTTTATAAGCATTTGAACTAAGTATCGCATTTTTAAATATTGCAGGATTTGAAGTAGCTCCATTGATTATTTTTTTATCTATTAACTCTTTAAACTCATTATCTAAATAGTCTCTTTCTATAAAATCCGCCCACAGCGAGAACTTTAAATCTTTTAAATACATATGCAAACCTTTCTTATTTCGGTAAATTATATCTCAAAATTTCTCAATTTTTTTATCAGTTACTGTTTTTTTTGATTTTGATAATAAACGTCGAGCCAAGAGTTGATGTTCTAACTTCTATCTCCCCTCCAAACTGCTTTTCAATAATCATTTTACTCATATAAAGCCCTAGCCCTGTTCCGTTTTTGCCCTTAGTGCTGTAGTATGGCGTAAAAAGATGTAGTAGATGCTCATCACTTATACCTCCAGCATTATCCGTTATAGAGATAAAAACATACTCATCATCATCAGTCACATCCATAACAATTGTAGGATTACTTGGCTTTACTTCATTGTGAGCATCTATTGCGTTATTTAAAATATTAAGAATAACCTGAATAAGTTCATTGATATAAATTTTAAGAACTATATCTTTATCTCTTTTTATTGATATTTTTATTTTACTGTCTTGCAGTCTTGATTGCGCAAAATTAAGCGCCCTCTGAAATAGCTCATGAATCTCAATACTGACCATCTCTTTATTTGGACGAAAATATGTTTGAAAATCATCAACAGTATCAGAGAGATAAATTATCGTATTGCTGATATTGGTTAATGCTTCATCAACATCCCTACATCTTCTCTCTTTCTCAAGCATATGTTTTAGCTGTAAATTTGCAATTTGAAGCGTTATTGTAGAGAGCGGTTGCCTCCACTGATGTGCTATCATACTTATCATCTCGCCCATAACAGCTTGTTTTGACTGCATCTCTAGTATCTGGTCTTTTTTTCTAAGTTCTTCTAGCTTTTGCTCAACTTTAATTTCCAGTGATTCATTTAGCTTTATTAGCTGTGTTGTTTTATCTTTTACTTGTCTCTCAAGTTCTGAATTAAAGTTTTTAAGCATATTTTGTTGCTCAAGTATCGTAACCTTCGCTTCATCTATCTTCTTCTTATAAAAATAGATAATGATGCTAATTATTATTAAAACAAAAGAGAGATACGAGATTTGAAATATTGAATACTGTATTTCTATAAATGTCTGAAATGGCGCGATTATAAGCATAAGAAGAATAAACAATAGCCAATATAGGGCCTTCAGTGTCTTTTGAAAATATAGAAGTATGATAGGATATGTAAATATCCAAAGATGTTTTAAATCATGAGGATCACTCACATAAATAAGAAACAAAAATAAAAATGTATATTGAATAGTAATTATAATAGCAAAAAATTCAAAAAAATTACGGTATTTTCTAAGGGCAAAAAACATTATAAAATTCATACATAAGATTACTAACTCTAAAGGTATTAATATATGAAGACCACGTAGATAGTTTCCTATGATTCCATAAACCAATCCTGCTGTTGAGAGCAAAATACCGATGTTTATCATCTGGTATCTGTTTTTTAATTCATGCTCATACTCATCAAACACCCATCCGCTTGTAAAAAATCCATCGATTTTAAACATTTACAGCTCCTTTTTTATGGCAAATAAACTTTGTCTAGCAATTCAGCGTACTCGCTCTTTGCATTACTATCAAGCGTAATTCCGCCACCACTTTTATAGATATAGCCATCTTTGGTTTTTTGCACAAAACGAATCATAACAGCGCTATTAAGCGCCTCTCCATCATATACTCCAAAAACACCGCTAAAATAACCTCTCTCATACCCTTCAACTAGCTTGATTATCTCAAGAGTGCTCTTCTTTGGTGCTCCGCTTATGCTTCCCGCTGGAAGAAGTGATTTTAAAATATCCCCTATTTTGCTATGCCAATCATCCCCAACATTACCGCTTATATGTGAGCTTACATGTAGAAGTTTTTTCTCTCCAGCTTCTATCTTTGTTATATATCTAAACTTTTCAACTTTTACATTTTTGGCAACCATAGAGAGGTCGTTTCTAAGCAAATCAACAACCATAACATGCTCCGCCATCTCTTTTTTATCTTCTAAAATTATCTCTTTTGCATTTAAGATTGAAGCGTCAATTGTGCCTTTCATAGGAAATGTTGAGATTTTAGAGTCTTGTATAGAGATAAATTTTTCAGGAGAAAAGCAGACAAACTCATCTTTGTATCTTAATTTATAGGGAGCATTTGCTGAACTATATATCTCTTGTAGTGTTAATGGTGTTTTTATATATGTAGGCTGGGTGAGGTTTAAAAGATATGTCTCTCCATCTTTTATCTTCTTTATTACAAAATCAAACTTCTCTTTGTATGTCTCAAAAGATACACCATCTTTTTGTAAAAAATCTTCGTGAACTTTTAGTTTATACTCTTCATTTATCTCAAACTCTACATCGTTTTGTTTAAGTTTATCTAGAGGCAAAAGAGCTATATTTTGAGCTTTAAAATCAACTATAAATAGAAAAGGTTCTCTTTTAGCCCCAAGAGAGTTTATATCCTCAAACGTCATAAATTAATTTTTTTAGTACTGCCATTCTTATTGCAACACCATTTGCTACCTGCTCTAAAACCTTACATCTTTTATCCGCTAAGAGCGCGTCACAAATATCTATATTTCTATGAACAGGACCTGGATGAAGAATGATTATATCTCTATCGCCAACAACTTCACTTGTTATACAAAAATCACTCGCATAATCTTTTAGTGAAGCATAAGTTTGAGAAGAATGTCTCTCTGTTTGTGTTCTAAGGCTCATGATAGCATCTACTTCATCAATAATATCTTCTAAATAGTGTGTTGTTCTCAAATCACTCTGAGGCAAAAACTGAGGCGGGGCAACTAAAATAAC
>CAMBTK010000002.1 GCA_945870785.1 Sulfurimonas crateris | reverse complement strand
TAAAACACTCTTTGTATTACGATTTCCGATAAATATCGCTGTCTTACAAATTGTTGCATCTGCACTCTCCATATTTGCTTCCATCTCTAAATGATTTGAAGCTCCTGCAGTTGCACTACAACCACTCATTAATGTTAACGCTGTAATAGACACAACAGCTATTGATACGATTTTTTTCATCTTCTCTTCCCTTTTTGCTTTCAAATGAATTTTTATAAAATTAATTCTATTTAAAAAAAATTAATTAATCAATGATATAATAATAGAGATAAAATAAAATTTAAATTTAAGATAAGAGTTTATTAAATGACAGTACAAGATATTATTATAATCTGCGTAATGAGTGTTCCAATGTTAATGTTTTCAGTTTTTCCAGGCATTTGGTTAGGTGACTATTTTGAGCAGAAATATAGCCTTGAAGAGAAACAAAAACGTATTGTAATAATAGTCACTACTATATCATTTGCCCTCATCCTTTCTTCACTTCTCCATTTCCTCTAGATATATAAAAAAAAATTATCGCATAAATAATTTAAAATTATACTATTGTTTCCTATTGTTACATAAATAATAAAACAAACCTTAATTTTTAAATTAGATAAAAAAATTGATGTATATCAACTGCTTTTAAAGTAATTCAGATTAAACTTCTCTTGATTCTGAAAAATTTTACAAACATAGGAGAAATAAAATGGTTGATGAAGCTTTAATGTCACGAGATATTCTTGTTGATGATTTTTTAACAATCTTTATATCTTCTACTCTTGTATTGATATTTGGAGGATTCTATGTTGGTATATATACGGCTATAAAAGTTAAACTTCTAAAAAATTGGATGATGTATATTGGCTACTTTTTTTGGATTTTAACTGCTTATTGTTTGTATTTGATGGGAAGTTTGATGCATGTAAATGACTTTACAGCTAAAGCTTTAGTTGTTGCTGCAATTGGATTGTTACTGCTTCCACATGCAGTCTATTACATGCAAGATCATGTTCATCAAGAAAATGAACATTAATTTTTATATATATTGACCCATAATTTATAGGAGGTTATAGTGGCTACAAAATCCGTATGGAGTGATAATCGCTTCTGGCAACGCACAGCAGCGTGGGTTACAGGTTTTGCTTCAGTTTTACTTATTTGGTTGACGTTTGATACAAGCGCACAAATATCAATGGGAACTGATGCAGACTTACAAAATGGTGTAACTAAAAGGGTTCCGGGACCTACAGTTATCAATTATAAAGTTACTTATGAGATGAATAAGAAACGTCAACATGAAATTCCAGTAATTGGTGGAATGAATGCAGAAGGAACTTCAGCTTTCCAAGAAAAAGAGAATTTTTTTGGTAGAGATAATTGGTCTGAAGAAGAAGCTGGTGCTTTACTTCACCTTGGTAAGTTAGCTTCTCAAACTAAGAACTGTATGAACTGTCATACTTTACTTGGAAATGGTGCATATTACGCTCCAGACTTAACAAAAGCTTGGTTAGATCCAGCATGGGGACCAGAAGGTTCAATGCAAGCAATGACAGGTAAAGAGACTAAAGAAGAAGCGATGGCTGAGTTTTTACAAAACCCATCTCAATATCCAACTCACGCTCGTATGATGCCAAATCTTGGTATTACTGCTGAAGAGGCTAAGGGCTTAGTTGCTTTCTTAAAGCACTTATCATCTATAGATACGAATGGTTTCCCAAGAAACTTTGGAAAAATTCAAGGAGCAGTAAATGGCAAGTAGTTATTCAAAATCTGAGTCTAAAAAGTTAGCAACTTGGTATTTTACTGTTGCAGCAACTCTTTTTGGAGCACAGTTACTCTTTGGTCTTGTAGCAGCTATTCAGTATGTTATGCCGGGCTTCTTATTTGAAATCCTAGATTTCTCTGTAGCTAGAATGGTACACATCAATGCACTTGTTGTATGGATGGTTTTTGCTATGTTTGGTTCTGTTTATTGGTTATTACCTGATGAAACAGGAATTGAAACTGTTGGTATTGGTCTTGGAAAATTACTTTTCTGGGTATTTACTGCAGCTGTAACTGTTGTTGTTCTTGTATACTTATTCATTCAAGTTGGACCTGCTGATGAAACATCAATATGGTTTATTCATGAAGGTAGAGAGTATATCGAAGCACCGCGTTGGGCTGACTTAGGTATTACTGTTGTAGCACTTGGTTTCGTTGCAAACCTTTTCATGACAGGTATTAAAGGTAACCGTTCTGGTATCGTTACTGTTCTTATGGCAGATATGATTGCTTTTGCTGGTCTTTACTTAACTGGTATGTTCTACACTGATAATATCTCTATTGATCAATTCTGGTGGTGGTGGGTTATTCACCTTTGGGTTGAAGCTACATGGGAAGTTTTTGTTGGTGCACTAGCTGCTTATGGTCTAATCACTATGATTGGTGCACACCGTAAAGTTGTTGAAATGTGGTTATGGATCGAAGTAGCAATGCTATTTGGTTCAGGTATCCTTGGTATGGGTCACCACTACTTCTGGATCGGTACACCTGAGTACTGGTGGGAAATT
The DNA here is from genome assembly GCA_945870785.1 of Sulfurimonas crateris. Classification (GTDB taxonomy): domain Bacteria; phylum Campylobacterota; class Campylobacteria; order Campylobacterales; family Sulfurimonadaceae; genus Sulfurimonas; species Sulfurimonas crateris_B. Next base: position 72,191 of record CAMBTK010000002.1, on the reverse strand, counting down.
GGGGCACTATTCTCTGCACTAGAGCCATTACCACTTGTTGCGATGTTTATCCACGTTCTTTATGACTGGGGTAAAATGCAAGGGGAAGAAGCTGCAAAAGGTCAAGATTTATCGGTTATTACAAATAAACCTGCGTTTACATGGTTTATCATGAATGCACTTGGTAACTTCTTAGGCGCTGGTGTTTGGGGATTCTTCCACACAATGCCACAGGTTAACCTTTATACACACGGAACACAGTTTACATCTGCTCACGGACACTTAGCGTTCTTTGGAGCTTATGCAACTATTCTTATTGGTATGATGTATTTAGCAGTTCAAGGAAAAAACAACATTAAAATACTTAATAACACTAAGTCGTCTATTTGGGCGGTAAGTATGATTGTTGGTGGTGTTGTTGGTATGACTGTAGCACTTACACTAGCTGGTTATTCAGACGTTATTATATCTCGTGCACAAATGGGTGCTACATGGGCTGGTTATTTTGATGCTCAAGCTACAACTTGGTTAGTACAAGGTTTAGTATGGAGACTATTAATGGGTGTTGTTACATTTGTAGGATTCCTATTCTTAGTTAAAGATTTATTGAGTATCGGTAAAGCTACTCACCACGTAAGATAAGGAGAGATACAATGATGAACGCAATGTTTGAGCCGTTTGTAGATGTAGTACCAAGTTTTTTTGCTACTTTGTCTCAAGGGCCAATGACTCTAACTATTTTCTTGCACACTGTAATTATACTTCCAATGTTTTGGATTTATAAGCAAGAAAAAGCTCGTTTAGAGAAAGAGGGTAACTAATTATTGAAACACTTTCAGGGCCCAATAGGGCCTTGAGTTTCAATTATGTTTCAGGCCTGAGAGGGCTTGTAAATTTGTCTATTTTAGAAGGAGAAATAAAATGAGATTAAATAAATTAGTATTATCAGTAGCTGCAATGGCAGTTGTTGGTTCAGGTATGCTTGCGCAAGCAGCTGATTTTGATCCTGAGAAAGTTTTTGAAAAAGAGTGTCAAGGGTGTCATGGTCCTAACCTAGAGGGTGGTGTTGGTTCAGATTTACGTCCTGCTGTAACAGCTAAGAAAAACTCTTATGAGCTTGCTGAAACTATCTTAAACGGCCGTGCAGGTACTGCAATGCCATCATTTAAAGATAAAATGACTAAAGATGACTCTGATAAAATGGTTGATTATATCCAACACTTTAAAGGTAGAGTAATCAAGCAACTAACTCTTGATACAGTTAAATCTGCATGGAAGCCTCTTAATGACAGAATGGCATTCTTTACAAAATATCCACAAGCTGCGGATGTTAAAAAAGTTACAGACATCTGTTTCGTAACTGAGCGTGATGCTGAGCGTGTTGCATTCGTTGATGGAACAAGTGGCAAAGTATTGTCTAAGCACCCTGCTGGTTTTGCGGTTCACGTAACTGTTACAAATAAGCGTCAACCTCGTTATGCTTACTCAATCTCTCGTTCAGGTTTAGTAACAATGTTCGACTTAAATACTCCAGGTCAACAAAAAATTGCTGAAGTTCAAGTTGGATCAGACTCTCGTGGTCTTGCAGTTTCACCAGATGGTAAATACCTAATGGCTGGAAACTATGTTCCAGGCGGTGCTATCCTTCTTGATGCTATGACTCTTGAGCCGTTAAAAGTTTACCCAACTTCAAGCGTTATCAAGCCAAATGGTGATATCGATTCTTCTCGTGTAGCTGGTATCTTTGATACTCCATACGGTCCTTATATTGCATTTGCACTTAAAGATGGTGGACATGTTTACATCGTAGATTACTCTAAACCAAACTTCCCAATTGTTGGTGATATTCCAAACATTGGTAATATTCTTCATGATGGTTTCTTAAATGAAGGTAAAGAGATTGGTCGTTACCTATTTATCGCTTCTCAAGGAAGTGACGTTGTTGGTGTTGTAGACTTTAAAACTAAATCTTTAGTTACAAAAATCTATACAGGTCCTGCATCTAAGCCACACCCAGGTCAAGGTTCTTCTTGGTATAACGAAACTCTTGGTCAACAACTTGGAGCAACAGTTAACATGAACTTAGGTCAAGTAACTATCTGGGATGATCATTTCGATGTTATCCGTCAAATACCAACTGGTGGTGGTGGATTGTTCGTTGGAACATCTGAGCACACTCCATTTGTTTGGGCAGATAACGTTCTTGGTGGTCCAGATGTTTGGAATCAAGTTCACTTGATTAACAAGCAAACTCTTGAGTTAGATAGAATCATTACTGTTGGTACAACTGAAGGTACTGTTACAGATCCTGTAACTCATAAAGTATTCTACAAATGGGAAGTTCCAACTGTAAAAGATGCTAAAGGTGAGGTTGTAGTTCCTCGTATACTTCACGCTGAGCCAGCAAATCACGGTCACTGGACTATGATTTCTGAGTGGAATGCTGGACGTATCGGTATCTATGAAGCTAAAACAGGTAAATTTGTTAAATACATCACTGGTTTAACAACTCCTACGTTTACTTACTCTATCGAGCACAGACAAACTATTCCAGGTGCATAACTAGCACTTTTTCTCTCCTTTTTTGGAGAGAAAAATCTCTTCTAAAATTTTCAATACTTTTATATATTCATTATTTTCACACACTACTCATTACTTCTCATATAATATAAAATAATCTTTTTTTGACATTTATAAGCCATAATTCAAGCTTAGTTAGGTTAGAATAAAAAATAAAATTAAAGAGAAAACATGAATTTAAAACTATTAATAGTGCTGTTAATTGCTTCTTTTTTATCTGCACAAGACTCAGAAGGCAAAAAGGTTTTTGAAACTTATTGTTGGGGTTGTCATCATCAAATTTCAGAAGCATTTGGTCCTCCATTTATTGAAATTGCACAAAAGAGAACCCTAGAAGAGATTCAAGCCTATATTATTGATCCAGAATCAATGTATCAAGCATTTGGATACAAACGAACTGTTATGACAAAATTAAAATTAACTGATAAAGAGAGAGAAGATATAGCAAATTATATTCTCTCATACAAAGGCAAATAGATGTTTAGACTATCAAATCTTATCCACTCTGTCATAGAAGACAAACCAGAAAGAGTACTTAATGGCTCAATTGCTATATGGAATTTTACAAATCGCTGTAACTTGTCTTGTCTGCACTGTTACTCAAAATCAACACTTGATGAAGTAGATACATTAACTACACAGCAGATAAAAAAAACAATTTTAGAGATGAAAGAAAATGGTGTAAAATTTATAATATTTTCTGGCGGAGAACCTCTTACTAGAAAAGATCTCTTTGAAATAGCAGATTTTTGTAAAGATAACGGAATCATCACTTATCTCTCAAGCAATGGCTTATACTTCACCAAAGGAAATGTCAAGCGCATAGTTGATACGTTTAACTACGTTGGCATAAGCATAGATGGTGATGAGCCTACTCATGATCATTTCCGTGGATTAAAAGGCGCATTTAAAGAGACTCTTAAAGCTGTTCGCATTGCAAATGAGCATGGTGGTAAAGTTGGTATCCGCTTTACTATAACAAAAGAGACTGTTAATTCTTTAGAGTATATTTTTGATTTAGCCGAAAAAGAAGAAATATCAAAAATCTATATTTCACACCTTGTTTACTCTGGCCGTGGACTTGATAACTTGAAGATGGATTTATCAAAAGAGCAGAGAAGAAAGAGTGTAGAGTTTATTTTAGACAAAGCTTTTGAGTATTATGAAACAGGCAGAGATATAGAGATTGTAACTGGCAATATGGAACAAGATGCGATACTTTTTTTAAATAGATTTGCTCTTAAATATCCAGACTTGAAGAATAAGATGAGAGAGCGCCTTGTTTCATGGGGTGGCAATAGCGCTGGGCGAAAGCTTTTAAACATAAACAGTGAAGGAGATGTTCGCCCTGATCCATTTTTTCCACTTACTGTTGGGAATATTATAGAGAAAAATTTTGGTGATATTTGGCAAAGTGGCGAGCTGCTTGACCAGCTCCGTATCCATCCAAGAAAACAGATTAGTGGAATATGTGCCTCATGTGAGCAGATTGATATTTGTAACGGTGGCTCAAGATCAAGAGCTTATGCTATAACTGGCGACTTATGGAGTGAAGATCCATCATGTTATTTAACTGAACAAGAGAGAAGGAGAGATTAATGTATATAAGTAAGTTTTTAGTAGCTGTTTCTTTAGTAGCATCTATCGTTGGAATCGCTGAAGCACAGGGTGTAAACCCTATACTTGCATCAATTAAAGGCGAAGAGAAAGTTTTTGTTGTTGAGAGAGAGAGTAATTCTCTAGCTGTAATTGAACAAGGGATGACAAAAGGCCATATTGATGGCATGCACGATATGAATCACGGTGTTGTAAAGTTTTATGACAACGATGGATATGTAATTTCTCGTGATGGATATATCATAAAATTTGACCCACAAAATGAGAAAATTTTAAAAGAGTACAAAACAAGTGATAGTGCTATTGGTTTTACTGTTGAGAAAAATTATATTGCAGTAGCAAACTACGCTAAAAAAAGTGTTGATATTCTTGATAGAGATTTAAATCCTATAAAATCTTTTGAAACAAACTCTAAAAACGTCGGTATCAAAAAATATAAAGATTTTCTTGTTTTCTCGCAAATGGATAATGACAAAATTACGGTTCTAAAAGATAAAAATGGCGGTAAAGGCGTTCCAAATTTTGAGATATTTAAAGAGTTTGAAAACGTCGGTGTAATGCCATTTGATGCTATGATAAAGAACAATAACTTCATAACTGGGTTCTTTAAAAGTAACTTCTTTGGTGTCGTAAATCTTGACACGATGGAGTACTCTAAAATAGATATTTTACTTGAAGATAGAAAGCCTGTACTAAAAGTTCCTCACTTTGGTTTTTGGAGTATAAGCGAGGGAAATGTCTTTATTCCTGCTGTTGGAAACAATAAAGTTTTAGTATATACATCTGACTTTAAATTTGTTAAAAATATTGAGGTTGAAGGATTGCCAGTTTTTACAACGCTAAGTCCTGATCAAAAATATATGGCAGTTACTTTTAGCGGAGATAAATTTCCTGTTATTCAGATAATAGATACAAAAACTCTTGAGGTTGTTAAAAGATTTGAATTTGATGGAAAAGTTCTTCATGTTAGATGGTCTGATGTGCGCCCTAATCTATATGTATCTGTAAATGACACAAACAAAGTAGCAGTTATAAACACTAAAGAGTGGTATTTAGCTCGTGAAATGTTCGGTATCAACAAGCCATCAGGCATATTTTTATACAAAGAGGCTAAGTAATGAGTAAAGTTTATCTAACTGGGGCTGGTCCTGGAGATATAGAGCTTCTAACAATTAAAGCGCTTAGAGTGATTAAAGAAGCAGATGTAATTATTTATGATCGTCTTGCAAATCCAGACATTTTACACGAAGCAAAAAGCGGATGTGAATTTGTTTACGTTGGTAAAGAAGATGGCAGACATATAGTTCCTCAAGATGATATAAATGAGGTCATCTATCAAAACGCACTAAAACATGAAAATGTTGTACGTTTAAAAGGTGGTGACCCTTTTGTGTTTGGGCGTGGCGGAGAAGAAGCGCTCTATCTTAGAGAAAGAGGCATTGCTTTTGATGTAATTCCTGGCATTACATCTGCGATAAGCGCACCTGCTTATGCTGGTATTCCCGTAACTCATCGTGGTGTTTCTGTAAGCTTTAGAGTTGTAACTGGACATGAGTCTCCAAATAAAAAAGAGTCTCAAATCCCATGGGAAACATTTAAAACAGATGATACGATAGTATTTTTAATGGGTCTTCATAATCTTCCAAAAATTAGTAAAAAACTTATGGAGATTGGCAAACCAAAAGATTATCCATGTGCTGTTATTTCAAAAGGGACTACAAAAGAACAAAGTGTTGTTGTAGGTACTTTAGAAAACATTGTTGCAAAAACGAAAGATGTTCCAACTCCTGCGCTTATTGTTGTTGGAAGAGTTGTTGAACTTAGAGAACAGCTACAGTGGTTTGAGGGAAATGAGTAATCTTCTAGGCGTATCCGAAGCTATACTAATTGCACCAAATATCTATTGGGTTGGTATGCATTTAAAAAATGACCCCTTTCAATGTCACCCTTATCTAATCAAAAATGGAAATGAGTCTATCTTGATAGACCCAGGCTCCATGCTTGAGTTTGATGAAACTGTTAGAAAAATAAAAACTCTCATAAATATGCAAGATATAAAATATATTATTCTTCATCATCAAGACCCAGATTTAGCAGCGGCAGTTCCTGAAATAGAAAAACTTATAAACAGAGATGATTTACTAATTGTGACACACTCAAGAATGTCTCTTTTAGTAAAACATTACCTTATAAAATCAAACTATTATGAGATAGATAAAAACAACAACAAGCTATTAACTTCAAGTGGGCTGGAGTTAGATTTTCTCACTACCCCTTACTGCCACTCACCTGGGGCGTTTGTTAGCTATGAGCCAATTTCTAAAGTTCTTTTTTCTGGAGATATTTTTGGAGGCATAGAGGAGTCTTGGGATTTTTACGCAGATGAGACATACTTTTTAAAAGCTAAACTTTTTCATCAAGAATATATGCCTAGCAAAGATATTTTTAACTACGCACTTGCAAAGATAGAAAAACTAGATATCAATCTAATTGCTCCTCAACATGGCTCCGTAATAGAGAAAAAATATATCCACCAACTAATTCAAGATATGAAAAACCTTGATTGTGGACTTTACATAGAAGAGAAATACAATCGTGAGCTAATTGACACAATTGAAGAGCTTCAGCAAAAAGAGATAGCGCTTAAAGAGCGTGATTTGTTAATTTTTGAGCAATCAAAAAGAGCAGAAATTGGTGAGATGATTGGAAATATAGCCCATCAATGGCGCCAACCATTAGCAATAATAAACACTTCACTTGCAATACTGCAAGAGAAAAACAGAGCATCATCTCTTAGCAAAGAAGAGCTAGGCGAAAAACTACAAAAGATGGAAAAACGTGTTATATATCTCTCAGAAACTATTGAAGATTTTATGAGCTATTACACTCCAGATAAAGAAAAATCTTGGTTTAAAATATGCGATGCGGTGCAAAGAAGCCTTGATATAGCGCATGTTCCACAAACAAACAGCAGTGTTAAAGTAAATCTTGTGATCAATAATGAATATCAAATTTTTGGACTTATCAATGAATTTATACAAGTACTAGTTTCAATAATATCTAATATCAATGACATAATTACAATAAAAAATTTAAGAACCGTAGAAATTACAATTGAAACAGATAAAGAAAATGATTATATAATTTTATCCATTTCCGATAATTGCGGTGGGATAGAAGATTTTAATCTTAGCAAGATATTTGATCCATATTTTACTACGAAACATAAGTCTATGGGAACTGGACTTGGACTGCATATTGCAAAAATGATTATTGAAGAGAATATGAACGGCTCTTTGAGTGCAAAAAATATTTATGATATAGAAAATGAAAAAATTGGTGCAAAATTTACTATAAAGGTAAAAAATGAAAATTGAAAAAATTAGAGATATATCTATTTTACTTGCTGAAGATGAAGCTGATCTTCGTGAACTATTGCAAGAGTACTTACAGCTATTTTTTAGCAGAGTATATACCGCTGCTTCTGGCGATGAAGCTTATGATATTTACAAACAAAAAAAGCCAGATATTATACTAACAGATATTAGTATGCCAAACCTTGATGGTCTTGAGATGATAAGCAAGATTAGAGAAGACGATAAAGAGACAAAAATTATCGTTATGAGCGCTCACTCTGAACAAGAAAAACTTCTTCTTGCTATAAAGCTTCATCTTGAATCATACCTTATAAAGCCGATTAAAACAGAAAAACTAAAAACTATTTTACTAGATATTGTAAAGCAACTTAGAGAAAGAACACACCGTACATTCGTAACAGATAGTATTTTTTGGGATCATGGTACAAACACGCTGTGGGGAGATTCAAAAGAGATAAAACTTAGAAGAATGGAGAGTCTGCTCTTAAATCTTCTTTTTTCAAAACCAAATGAAATATTTTCAGCAAAGGATATTTTTGATTATCTGCATGTAGCAAAAGATGATAAAGAGTTTTCAGTTCACGCAGTAACTTCTCTTATGAAAAGGTTACGCGCAAAACTTCCTAATGAGGTTATCCACAATATTTATGGTTCAGGATATAAAGTAATTCCTATTTAGTACTTTTCTAGCTCATATTTTTTATAAAGAATTTCTGCTTCTTTATTTCCGCCATCTATTGCTCTACTTGCCCAATTTTTTGCCTTTTTAAACTCTTTTAATTCGCAATATATCTGAGCAAGAGTCAAGAATGAGCTCTCATCTCCAGCTGCAGCACTTTTTTCAAACCACTTTGCTGCTTCATCAAATTTTAGAAGTTCTATATAGATATTTCCTAAATTTTGTTTTGAACTCATATGCCCTGCATTAGCGGCACTGCTTAGTAGCTCGATGGTTTTTGAAACATTTAAATCTACACCATCGCCCTTATAATACATAAGTGCTAAATTGTATTGTGCATTTGTATTTTTTTGCGCTGCAGACTTACTAAGAAACTCAGAAGCCTTTTTGCTGTTTTGCTCTACATTGTTTCCATTTAGATAAAACATTCCCAAATCGTACTGAGCATTTGCGTCTCCGCTTTGAGCTGATTTTTCAAGCCACCCAAGAGATTTCTTTAAATCTTTATCTACTCCTAAACCCATTGCATAAAGATAGCTCAAAGCACTTTGAGCTTTAGCGTCACCCTCTTTTGCACTTTTTTCATAAAGTTTAAATGCCTCCGCGTAATCATGCTTCTTAAATGCGCTTAACGCTTCATCTGTACTTGCTTGCAATGTGAGTAGTGAAAAAATCCCTGCTACTATAAACTTAAACATTTTTATCCTTATAAAATTAATATTGCCATTATACATAAAGAGGCAAAAAAGAGCTAAGAATTTAGCCCTTCTTGGACATTTTTTTGCTTTAGACGCTCATCTACAATCTTTAAAACAACCAAATCAGAAGTTACATTTAGAGACGTTCTTGCCATATCTAAAATTCTATCTACTGCGACTATCAAGGCTATGTACTCAAGCGCCAAACCAAACTGATTTAAAATTACAATTAACATAACCAAAGAAGCGCTAGGAAGCGCTGCAACTCCTACACTCAGAGCAACAACCGTTGCTCCTAAAACAAACTGATCAAAGAGCGTTAAATCAACTCCAGCTAAGTTAGCGATATACAAAGTTGCTACTGTTAAATACGCTGCTGTACCATCCATAGAGATTGTCGCACCAAGCGGAAGAACAAAAGAGGCATTTTTTTTGTCAACTCCTCCAACCTCTTGTGCAACTCTCATAGAAACAGGAAGAGTAGCCATGCTAGAAGCAGTAGAAAAGGCCATAATTGGGGCTTCGCGTATTGAATTTAGATATTTAAAGGGATTTATACGAGCAAAGAAGAGCAGAAGTGAAGGCAGTGTTATAACTGCGTGAAAAAGCAAAACTGCTATAACCATTAAAAGATATTTCCAAAGACCAACTATTACCTCAACTCCTTGATCAGCAACAACATACGAGATAAGACTAAATACTCCAAGCGGGGTCATTTTGATAACCCACTCTGCCATTATTAGCATCGCATCCATTACCGCTGTGAAAAAGTCATAGATAACGCTTTGTCGCTGTTTTGTTAAATGCAAAGAAGCTATACCAAAAAGGAGTGCGAAAATGATAATAGGCATCATAGAGCCATCTGAGAGGGAGTGAAATATATTTGTTGGGATAAAGCTTAAAATCATACTCTTAAATGAAAAAGGTGCTATTTGTGTAGCTTTTACATACTCCAAACCCTCAGCCGTTACAGCTTCTCCTATTGGAACCAAATTCATTGATACAACTGCGATAACTACAGCAAGAGCGGTTGTTAAAATATAAAGAGAGACAACCATTGCGCCAATATCTCTAAGGCTTTTTAAATCTCCTAGCCCTACTATTGATACGTATACACTTGAAAAAACAAGAGGAACTACAAGCATCTTTAAAAAATTTATAAAAATCTCACCGATAACTTGCTGTGAAAGTGCAAGTTCTGGGGCAAAGATACCAAAAAGTACACCTAAAATCACTCCTAAGAGAACTAAAGTATTTGTCGTTGCATACTTTTTTGCTTTATTTATCATTCTTTTACTTTAACTACAACAAAATATATGTTGCAAGTCCTAAAAAACTAAAAAATCCAACAACGTCAGTTACTGTTGTAAGTATGACAGCACTACCTATCGCTGGGTCTATATCCATTTTTTTCAAAAAGAGCGGTATCGCAGCACCAAAGAAACCTGCCATAAAAAGATTTATAATCATACTCAGCGCTATTACTACGCCTAACATCTTCATTCCAAACCATACAGAAGCTATAACGCCCATAAGTACGGCAAACAAAAGTCCATTCATAAGTGCTATGAAAACCTCTTTTTTGATAATTCTCATCGCATCACCCTGAGATATATCGCCAAGTGCGAGCTGTCTTACGACAACTGTTAGCGTTTGCGTACCAGCATTTCCACCCATAGAAGCAACGATAGGCATCAATACAGCAAGTGCAACCATGCTTTGCAATGTATCTGCAAAGAGTCCAATAACTACTGAAGCAAAAATAGCAGTAAGAAGATTTACTCCAAGCCATGAAGCTCTTTTTTTACCAGCGGTATAAACCTCATCGTACTCTTCTGCATCATCATCAACCCCAGCAAGGTTATACATCTGCTCTGTTGCATGTTCATTTATAATGTCATAAATATCATCTGAGGTAATACGCCCCAAGAGGATTCCATAGGCATTTACGATAGGCATTACAGAGAGGTCATACTCTTCAAAGTAGTGAACAACGTCACGTATATTTTCTCTATCTTGAGCCTTTTTTGGTTCAAAACTCTCTTCACTCTCATCGATATTTTCAATCAATGTTTTTTTAAAATCAAAAATTAGCAAATCATCTAAACCAACGGTATAAAGAAGCTTTTTATCACTGCTTGTAATAAAGAGATTTTGAATGTTTTCTACAAGTTTTGCACGTCTTAAATCTGCAAATCGCTTTATTACATCATGAACTATCTCATTTTTATCAGCGGTGAAAATTTCAAGCTGCATATATGCACCAGCTTCATTATCGCTGTATGTTTGGAGCTTTATAATCTCTTTTTTATCATCTTCATGCAGAGTATCAAAAACTTGTGAAGCTATCTTTTCATCAATATCTTCAAGCCCTTGTAAAAAGTCTACCTGATCGTCTGATTCAAGCTCTCCAACTGCGTGGCCAAGCTCATCAATACTTAAGTGCTCAACAACATCATCAAAATATCTATCAGGAAGAGCAAGAGTAACATCCCCTATTAAATCTTTTGGGATAAGTTTTAATGCAACAGCAAAATCACTATCATCGAGCTGTTTTAGTATTTTTGCTATATCTGATGGGTGCATCTCACTTAGTTCGTGAGCGTTTAGATACTCTTCTAGTTTATTCATAATTACTTATTTAAAAATGTAGCTTTTATCAAAAGATCAACCTGATCTCTTACACACATAAAAACCATACATGGCGCTTTTATACCAAAATCACTCATCAAAATCATAGAATTAGCCTCTAAAACAAGCTCACTGTTTTGTATTTTTATCTTAGCTTTCGTGCTTATATTTTTAGAGATACCGTGAAAGTTCAATGCTCCATTTATCGTATAATTATCTTTGTCATCAATTTTTTCAATACTAGAGATAACATATGTTGCCATCTTAAACTTATCTATCTCTATCTCTTTATACATATTTTTATCTCTATCTATGTTATCACTGCTAAATAGAGACATCTCAACCCAAAACTTTCCTTTTATCGTTGTTATATCACCATTTTGAATAGTTAGCGAAGCTTGAAGCGAGTTATTTGTTGGATCTATCGTACTATCCATTACCATTTGTGTATGTGCTGCAACATAACCACTCTTTAGCTCCAATTCAGAGGCAAAAAGCGTAAAAGCAAACATTGCTAAAATAGCTATTTTTTTCATTTTAAATCCTTTTTTTTTAATTTATATAACGTATTGTAACATCAATGTAACAGTTTTGAAAGAGCCAGAGCCAAGCCAAAACCAGAAGCCAGCCAACCCACAAAAATCATTATAAACGATAACTTTGCAAGGCTCATCTCTTTACTCAATATACTAAATATCACTACATTGTAGTATGAGATAACAAAAGGATAAACAATAGCCAGTACAATTGGCAGTTCAAGATAAGATAAAAGATAACTTCCAATAAATAATATATTTATCAAAAGGTATTTTTTAAACTTTGAAATATTGACAAAACAAGCAGCCATCAAGCCTAAGAGGTGAGATGCAATAATCGTAAAAGTAAAATTTGTCCAAATATTTATATTTTCATGACGTGAGAGTGTTTCAAAGAGGTTTGAATCTAAAAATATCCAAAACATCAAAGGGAGATAATTACTAAACGAAAGAGAAAGTTCTTTAGTATCTATCTCAACTTTATAGTTTCTAAGAATAAAAGCACTCATTAGAGCAATAGCAGTAAAAAACAGAGCCATTTCTACTCTATTGTCTGCGTTATAATAAAAGAAATATGTACCTAGAGTATAAGCTATTCCAAGTGCGAGCATAAGCTCTTTTTTCTGTTTTGACTTAAAGAGATAAATACCAAGTGGCGCCATAATACCAACAGATAAACCAAGTAGTGCTAAAGTAAAAAAATTATAATTTGGGTATAAAAAAGAGAGAATCAATTGCAAAAAGAGTGCGAGCATTATTTTGTGAATTGGATTTTTTATTTTCCACCACACTCTACCAGCTATAAATGTTCCTAAAACACCGCCTATAAACATCGGAAAAAGAGTGATTAAATCGGAGTTATAGTGAGAAACTATGCCTGTTTGAACTATCAGAAGATAGTAACATAACTCAAAACCAAGAAGAAGAACAAGAGCAAAAGAGGCAATCATACGCGACTTCTAAAAATCAGATAAGTTAAAGCATAAGATATATCATAGATACCAACAAGTAGCCCAAGTGCGTCAATATTTCCTAGATAAAACAGAGATAAAAAAACAGTGCCTGTAATGATACGCGCAAGTGATGTTAAATATGCCAAAAGATGCGACTCTTTTGTGATTCCAACAAAATGTAAAATACCAACAAAGCCCATAAAACCAAATACTAAGTAGTAATATGAAGTAAAATAAAATCCTAAAATCCCAAATAGCAGCGGAGCGCTTAAAAAAAGAATCAGCGCCCCAACTCCATCAGATAAAAAGCCATTTAGATGATAAAGTTGCAGATAAGATAGTTTTGGAAATTTCATCTTCTTGCCAATAAAATATAGCAACCCAACAACCCCAACAACCCCACCAAAAAGACGAATTTCCCACATAGATATAACATCAATAGCAAACACCTTAGCCTCATCAAACCCAGCAAGAGAGAGCGATATAAAAATAACAGCCATAACAAAAAGCCAAAAAGTTAAAAACTTATCTGGAATTTTATAAAAATATTTCAAAACACTAAGTGCCATAAAAAATATACCAAGACCAATCGCCACATGGGCATGTGCGATAATCAAATCATTTCTATGAAAAGGCCAACGTATCTCTGGAATAAAGAGTATATTTCCCTGAATCATTACAAACAAAAACGCCCAGATAGATACAACCAAATAGGGTGTAGATTTGATAGTTATCTTTGCATCAATGCACCACTTAATCAACAGTGGGGCATAAGCAAAAGTTAGCCATTGATATACCCACTCCTCAGAGTACGACAACTCTCCTCTAAATATACGAGTTGCAACGGAGAGGGCATATCCCACCAATGGGACAATCCAAAACAAATTCCATTTTGGAGTAAAGTTCTCTTTTGTATGCAGCTTTATCATAAGGTAAAAAAGAGGAATGATTGTAAAACTCATCCCCAAAGTATTGTCACCATGCGGACCTATTAATGTTTTTTCAACTTGCCCATAAGTAGGGTTCATCAACACTAAAAGTGAAATAGGTGCTATAAAAAGCAATATTTTAGATACTTTTACCCAAAGTGGTACAACTTTATACTGCTTGATAGTTCTAAAAATAGCAACTATATAAAAAATACCAGAAGATGCCAATATAAAATTTAACTCATAAGCAAAGTCATAAAATGGAAGAGCTCTTTGAGCACCCAAAGAGATAGATACAACAGCCATAAATAAAAATAGATGCCATAGCAAAAAGAAGTTTCTAAGAGGTTCATATGCTACATCAAGATCTAACTTATCTTTTGCAAAAAGAGCAAAGGGAAGAAGAGAAAGAGCAAGCATAATCGGACCATATAGCATTAGTGTAATATGTAAAGAGCGCGTAGTTTGTGCATTTAGAAGCGTCTCATCAAAAAAAGAGAACCCAAGCATTTGCGCAGCGTATACTACTCCGACAAAAATAGAACCTAAAAATATAAAAGCCCAAACAGGGACAACGCTATTTATTAATTTATAAAATTTTTCCATCTCTTAACCTTAGTACCTCTGTCGCATAATTTTCTATATTCATATCATGCGATGCAACAACAACTGTCGTACCGCCTTTTTGTGCATTTTTTAGTAACTCATAGACTATCAAACTATTGTTTGAATCCAAACTCCCAGTAGGCTCATCAGCAAATATGATTTTTGGCTCATTTACAAGAGCACGAGCAACGGCTACACGCTGTCTTTGTCCACCAGAAATCTCATTTGGATAACGTGAAGATAGTTCTGCTATTTTAAGCTCTGTGAGTATTTTGTTTATATTTTGTTTTTTATCTTCAGTCGCAGCTAATGCAATATTTTCATAAACAGTTAGATAATTTATAAGATAATGAAATTGAAAAATAAAACCAACTCTATTTTGACGAAAAATATCGATATTTTTTATCTCACTAATTATCTCGCCATCTATAAAAAGCTCTCCTTTTGATGGTTGCAAAAGAGTAGAAAGAATAGAGAGCAGTGTTGATTTTCCGCTTCCGCTCTCTCCGCTTAAAAAGACAAACTGACCACTGCCAATCTCAAAAGAGAGATCATAAAGAACCTGCTCTTTGCCATAAAAATGTGAAATATTTGATGCTTTTATCATGCACATCCTTGGTTTATAAGCAAAATAGGGTCGGTCTTAGAAGCTATCCACGCAGGGATTAGAGCGCCTAAAAACGCCATTATAAGAGTTGATGCCAAAACATAGAGTGCGCTTGAAATTGAGAGAGTACCATTTACGTACCCCTGAAGCATCTCTATATGAGGAAGAAGTGCCAAAATTCCAAGACTTAAAATCAGTGCAAAAAGATACGCGGAGACACTCATCAGAGCTGTTTCAAAAAATAGATTTTTTATAATAAAAAATCGACTTTTACCAAGGGCACGCATGATACCAAACTCCTCTTTTCTTGAATTTACAATCATGCTCATAACAGACGCTATGCCCATCAAGCCCATTGCAAAAGCCAAAAAAGAGATTACAAAAGATGAGTTCTCGATAATTTTAAACTGGTTGTACTCTTTTACAAAATTTTGTGTTGTTTTTACCTCTATATCGCTATTGAATTTAGAAATTTTCTCTACAATTTCATCTATCTTATCTACCGAGAGTGATGAAACCAAAATAAAAGAAGCTGAACGGTTAAAGAGAGCTCCAGCGTCAGCTATATTCATAACTACTCCACCCTCTTCAAAGCCTATTTCACTCTTATATGTGCCAGAAATTTTAAACTTTCTATTTGCTATATTTATCTCTTTTGTACTGAATTGTTTAGCTAAATTTTCACCCAAAATCACCTCTGACTCTATTGGATACTCTCCGCTTGAAAGTTTGTAATGAGAAAAATGATTGGGCGTTGTTCCATAAATTCCAGCTATTGGTATATGCCCTATCGGAGAGGCACCAACTATCATTGCGTAGCTTGAATTTACATGTTCTATATTTTGTATCTTCTGTATTAGTGAAATATCTACATTTGAAAAAAATGTATCTGAAATCCCTTTTTGTGTGATAATAATATCGCCATCTGTTTTTATCATCTTAGAGTACATGCCAATAACGCCTTGCGAAACTGAACTAATAAGAAAAATAGCCATTACGGCTATCGTAATTGATAAAAATATCAGAAGACTTTTAAAGAGGTTTTTACGAAGAGCTTTTAATGCTATCACTTCTCAATCGCTTTTTTCAACTCTTCTTTTGTAGATATATAACTTATCTCTTTTATTTTTTCATCTTCTATATAGAGAAGTGTTACCTTTGCTTCTTTATTTGGCACTGTGCTCTCAAGTAATTCGCCATAATGAAGATATATAAGGTGCTTATATTTTTGAAGTTTTGGGAGAGCAAACATTGTTGTAATTATTGTTGGCATCTTATGAATATCTGCTATAAAAATCGAGTTCTTCTTTAGAAGATAAAATGGACTTTGTGTATCCAAATACTCATTCACAAGAGCGCCTGTATCTTTTTCAAAAGCGACAATTACAAGTTTTGTCTTTTTTGGTATTTTCATCTGACGTCCCAGAGGTGTCTCATATGCAAAACTCTCCAATACGCTAAATGGTGAGTTGACTTTAAGAGAAGCTGCACTAAGAAGTACAGCACTAAAAACTAGTGTTATTAAGAGCTTGTTCATTTAATTCCTTTATTAATAAAAATTATAGTGCGATTACGTTAATTGATGGTAAAGAGAGGTATTTGAGATGAAGCTTTATATCTAATATTAAAACCCCAGTAGCCAACACCTCTACTTACATACAAAAGCGTGTTTTTAACTCTGTAAAGCCCCGAAAAATAAGGCTGAAAAAACTTTACTACAAGGCTAAATGGATAAATCTGTCCGCCATGAGTATGCCCACTTAGTTGTATATCTATACGAAAATCCTCAATATACTCTACATCTTTTGGCTGATGTGCCAATAAAATCGTTGAAATCGTTGGATTTAATTTGCAAAATAGCTCTTTAATCGGTCTTTTAACACCAAGAACAAAACTATATCTATCACTAAGCCCTACTAACTGTAACTCTCTACCTCTGAGCACAACTGTTTCTATCTTGTTATCCAAGCATATAACAGAGTTTTTACTCATTATTTTCTCTAGCGCATCTATGCCGTAGACGATGTCATGGTTGCCACTAACATAATAAGATGGGATTTGCAACTCTTTAAAGCATCTCAAAAGTTCTTCTATATGATGCGCTGAAGTCTGCAAAATATCTCCAGTGATAAGAAGAATATCTGCCTTTGAATCATTTATCTGCTTTATAAGATTTTGCATATAAGAGAGGTTTACTTTTTTACTAAGATGCAAATCACTCAACTGTACGATGCGAATTCCATTAAGTAAAGGACAAAACGTATCACTCCTTAGAGCTATCTCTTCAAATCCAAAATCTCTCCATCCTCTTTGCAAAATGCTCTACCTCTGCTTAGTATGCAAAATAACTTTTTACATGCTCTATCCAGCCATCTAAGGCCTCTTTAACATCCTCAAACTCTAAAGTATCACCTTGTAAAGATATTTTTTCATCTTTCATGATATTTTTACTCTCAAAAAGAGGTGTAGAACTCTCCCCTGCACTTATACGTTTCTCACCTAAAATACGAACATTCCCATCTGCATAAGAGTTATAAGACGTAACTGTAATATCCATAGCAATTGGTGAGAATTGATTCCATTTTTTATCATCAAGATGAGTCTCAACAGCAGAAATTGCTGATTCTAAAACAAGAGTATCTGCATCTGCTGTTTCTACTATCTTATATTTTTTGCTTTTTTTAATCTCTCTTATATATCCAGCTTTTACATATTTGCTTATCTCATTGGATAGCTTTTTTTGCTCTGCGCTCTCTGTGTTTTCTAAAGTACCAAAAACGACTTTTATTGGCGCAATATATAGTTTGTTGTAGTTAGCTATATCAGCATTTTTTGCCATCTTAGATGCACTAAAGCTATCACTGCTCTCAAGCTCTTCATAACTATTTAAAAAACCTGTATTTTTTAGATGCGCATTTTTGTCTGCGCAACCACTCATTAAAAATATCATACCAATCATAAAAGCAAAAACTACTCTTTTAAACTTCAATTTAATTCCTTTTCATGGTCAAAGCCATACTATTAATTTTTATAATACTAGCATTTTAGATTAAACCTTCTGCCCGTTAAGCAGATTATCTATTTTAATAAATTATAATACTAGCATTTCGCGCTCAAGGATAATCATGATAAAAAATGTTAAATTGATACTTAGCTTGACACTTGTAGTTGTTCTTTTTTCAGGTTTTTGGTCAGGAAAAAGCAAAAAAGAGATAAAAGAGGATAACCGCTTAGAGAGAGTTGAACGCATTAAAACAAATAATGAAACACTAGAACTTCTCTATAAATATGCTCCAGAAGCTAAAGCCATGCTCCTTCGTTCTTACGGATATGCAACCTTTAGCAATATTGGCGTGAACCTTGTTGTGCTATCAGCGGAGGGTGGCAAAGGCATGGCTCACTCTAATAGAACTGGGATAAATACATATATGAATATGGGCTCAGGAGGGCTTGGACTTGGACTAGGCGTTAAAGATTTTAGAGCTGTTTTTCTATTTGAAAATAAAAAAGTCTACGATAAATTTGTAAACTCTGGCTGGGAAGCAAATGCACAAGCTGACGTGGCTGCAAAATATGAAAGTAGTGGTGGTTCTCTAAACGCAGCAGAAACAGTTGCCTCTGGCATCAGGCTGTACAAGATTACACAAAACGGTCTTGCACTTCAAGCAACAGTGCAAGGTACAAAATATTGGAAAGATAAAGAGCTTAACAAAAACTAATATTTTGTTAAGCTAATTAATCCTACAATTGTTGCATCTTAATGTTAGAGGATTTTTTATGAAAAAAATTTTAGTAAGTATCGCTGCGGTTATAGCTCTTAGTTCTTCAGCAATGGCTGGTGTTAACTCTCAAACTGGTTGTGGTCTAGGTTCAATCATCATTAAAGATGATTCTACTGCGATTATGTTAGCTCTTCAAGCTACAACAAACGGTACTTCTGGAAACCAAACATTTGGTATCACTTCAGGAACTCTTGGTTGTAAAAAAACTCAATTTGTTATGAACGAAAGAGCTGAAGAGTTCGTTGCTTCAAATATGGACCAACTTGCAAAAGAGATTGCACAAGGTTATGGCGAGAGTGTTGATACTTTAGCAGAACTTTTAGAAGTATCTGACAAAGCAACTTTTTCAGCTTCACTTCAAGCAAACTACAACAGCATTTACACAACTCAAAATGCAAAAATGGCTGATGTTTTAGATAACATCTCTACAACTTCTCTCTAGTTGATAACTAAAACGGATGAAAATTCATCCGTTTTTAGTAAGCTCTCCCTTAGGAATTCCCAATTTTAAATCCTCTTCTTTTTTTAATATTTTTTTTACCTCTTATCTTAGAAGCTTCTTCGGAGTTCTATAAACAAAAAGCAGATGAGTTAAAATTAGCTGATACTAGATACTGGAGAATTCTTCTTCATATGGAAGATGGGATAAGCCAAATCGATGATGAGAGTTTTTTTCTCTCAAAAAATGGTAAAACAGACGCAAAAGATGAGCTTCATGCCACAATAGATGCTCTTTTAAATGAAGTTACTTTTGATGACAATGCAACCGCATGTAGATTCCCAGCAAGAGCTTCTTGGATAAAAGAGGAGCTAAGTGGAATTGAATTTCCAAAAGTTACATGTAACGAATATGATAAAGTACTCTCAAGATTAAACCCAAAATCAGTCACGCTTGTTTTTCCTTCCGCTCATATAAACTCTCCAGCTTCGATGTTTGGACACACTTTTTTACGTATAAATTCTCAGTACGACTCCAAACTGCTCTCTTATGCTGTAAATTACGCAGCAGACGCAAATCCAGATAAAGAAAATGGTGTTCTCTTTGCCATAAAAGGTCTTTTTGGCGGATACTATGGTAAATACTCTTTACTTCCATATTATGAAAAACTAAAAGAGTATAGAGATAGCGAACAAAGAGATATTTGGGAATATGACTTAGACTTAACTCAAGATGAAGTTCTTAGAATGGTTAGGCATATCTGGGAGCTCAACGACACACACTCTTACTACTATTTTTTTACTGAAAACTGCTCTTATAATATGCTCTGGTTCGTAGAAGCTGCCAGACCTTCCATTGATTTGAGAAAATATTTTAGCTATCAAGTTATCCCTCTTGAGACAGTTCATGCAGTAGAGAATGAACATATCATCACAAAAAGCTCATATAGACCCTCAAAAAGAACACTGCTTCTTAGGTATGAGCAGTTGCTTGATGAAAAAAATATAGCACTCCCAGCTATGCTAATAAGTTCAAAAATATCGCCTATTTCCATTACCCAAGATTCAAAGATTGAAATAGAGCAAAAAAGATATATACTAGAAGCCTCCATAGAGCTCTTAGAGTATAACTTTAGTAAAAGCAAAATAACTAAAGAGCGCTACTTGGAGCTTTTTCACGCATTATCTAAAGCAAGAGCTTCTCTTGGCTTAGGAGAAAAAATAGAGATAAAAACTCCTGCAAATCCACTTCAAAGCCATCAAGCCATAAGAACAATGGTTGGTGCTGGAGTTAAAGAGGGCAAGAGTGTAGGATATTTAGGAATTCGCCCTGCTTATCATAGCCTAGAGGATAGCAACTACGGATTTTTAAGAGGAACTCAAATTGAGTTTTTAAATGTTGAGCTCTCTTATTCTGAATATAAAGCAGAAGTTGAAGATGCAACAATTTTGTCTATTGTCTCTATTGCACAACGCTCATATTTTTTTGAAAACTTATCTTGGAGAACTAAATTTGGGTGGGACAAAGATTCACTAGACTCTCATGCAAACTTTATAGGTACAGTAGGAGTTGGGCTTAGCTGGGGGAATGAGTTGGGCTATAGCTACATAATGACAGATCCGCTATTTTACATAGATGATAGTTTTAAATACGCCATAGGAACTTCAGCTGGATTTGTTTTTGATAAATATAGCAATATGAGCACTAAGATAGAGCTAACAAAAAGATTCTATGATACTGGGGATAGACAAAATCTTTTTGAACTCTCACAAGGATTTAGAGTTACTCAAAATACGCAACTTAGATTTGATTATAACTACAAGCAAAGAGATGAGAGAGCAAAAGAGAAGCAAGAGAGAAGTTTAAAGTGCTATTTTAACTACTATTTTTAGAGCTGATTTATTTTAGTTCTAAGAGATAACCCTCAGATATTTTTTTGAAATTATATTTATAATGTCCATCAAGTTCAACTACAACTCTATAAAATTTATCGTGATTTCCAACTCTAATTTCTGTAAAAATAGAATCAATATTTTTTCTAATATAGTTTTTAACCTCTGCATCACTCTTAAAATCTATAACAATTCTATGTGGATCTGCTAATAAAAAGTTTCTTATTGATTCATGTTTTGTTACGAGTTTCAACGTTTTTCCAGAGACAAATATAGATAGATATTCAAGTGTAACATTGTCGTTAGAAACATTTACGCTCGGCTTCAGTTCCGTTTTTGGTTCAACTTTACTCTTGATTGTCTCTTCACTTTTAGTTTCAATTTGTGTTTGTGGGTAGTTTTGCGATATAAAAATAGGTGAATGCCAATCTATGGAGTTATCTAAATCAATACTTTTTCTCTCAATAGAACCGTCAAGATTTTTATACTCTATCGTTACTTTTTGTAAAATTCTAGCTTGATTAGGAATAGAAATTGAGGCTCTTTTGAGCGGTTCTTTAGAGGTGTCTTCATTTGTAGTTAAGACAATATCCTTTTCGCCATCAGATGGAAAAAAAGGATTTTCACGAGCATTTAGTGTTAAAAATAGTAAAGTAGAAATTAATAAAACTTTAATCAAAACAACCCCTAAATATATTTACATGCATTATAGCAAGTTAAATACTATTTTGCAGAAATCTCTTTTAGTTCAAAGTATTCTCTTTGAAGCTCTGCGTTTTCATTTTTTAGTCTCTCTATCTCTGTTTGCAGATGATTCTGATAATCGCTCAAACCCATATAAACCTGTAACGAATTCTCTCCATAAAGAAGCAATCCGATATAGACACCCATGCCTAAAACTAAAAAAAGAAGTAAAGAGAACTTAGAGAATGATATACCAAGATATTTTTGTGAAAAGCTTGGTCTATCTTCATATTTATCAAAAAGTTCTTCTTTATTCATTATTATTCTTAGTTAAAAAGCTCTGAACCTAAATATTCACCGTAAACAACTTCATTCTCAATCTCCAAGAGGCGATTGTATTTAGCTGTTCTCTCTCCACGTGCAGTTGAACCTGTTTTTATCTCACCACAATTAAGAGCAACAGCAAAATCAGCGATAAATGCATCTTCACTCTCACCTGAACGGTGGCTCATAACACATTTATAACCATTTCTTTGAGCAAGGCGAACTGTTTGCATAGTCTCACTTACTGAACCTATTTGGTTTGGTTTTATAAGGATTGAGTTAGCAATGCCTTTTTTAATACCTTCATTTAAGATACTAGCATTAGTTACAAAAAGGTCATCTCCAACAAGCTGAACTCTATCTCCTAGTTTTTCAGTTAGTAGCTTCCAGCCATCCCAGTCATCTTCACTTAAGCCATCTTCAATAGAGACTATTGGGTATTTGTTGCACAAATCTACATAATAATCAACAAGCTGTGCCGATGTAATAGTTCTGTTTTCGCTATCAAGTCTATATCCGCCATCTACTACAAGTTCAGAAGCAGCAACATCAAGCGCTATAGCCATCTGCTCTCCTGCTTTGTATCCAGCTTTTTCTATTGCTTCCATTACGATTTGGATTGGTTCTTCATTTGAACCTAAATCTGGTGCAAAACCACCCTCATCACCAAGTGCAGTATTGTGTTTTTTAGCTTTTAAAATAGCTTTTAGATTGTGGTAAACTTCAGCGCTTGCACTAAGAGCAGACGCGAAGTCTTCAAACCCGATAGGCATAATCATATATTCTTGAAAATCTACCGAGTTATCTGCATGGCTTCCGCCATTGATAATATTTAACATAGGTGTTGGCATAACCATAGCGTTAGCACCACCTAAATAGCGATAAAGAGGGATTCCCAAACTTTTTGCAGCAGCACGTGCTACTGCCATAGAAGCACCAAGAACAGCATTTGCGCCTAAGTTTCCATAGTTATCAGTTCCATCTAGCTCTTTCATAGTCGCGTCAATTACGGCTTGATTAAAAGGAGATAGACCAATAAGAGCATCAGAGATTTGAGAGTTTACATTTTCAACTGCTTTTAAAACACCTTTGCCCATGTATCTGCTTCCGCCATCACGAAGTTCTAGCGCTTCACGTTTTCCAGTACTTGCACCTGATGGAACGATAGCACTTGCTCTAGTTCCATCACTTAACTCTACTGTTGTTTTTACTGTTGGGTTTCCGCGAGAATCCATTACTTCAATCGCACTTACATTATCAATAAACATCTTTTAACCACCTCTTTTGTATTAAGTATAATATTTTATCATTTTTTTTATAGAGAACCTAAAGATCTGCCTCAGACATCTCTATACTATCCATTGTCATAAGGTCACTCATGCCCATAGCAGATTTAATTTTCTCTTCAATTTCACGAGCCAAAGCTGGTTCTTCTTTGAACTTAGCTTTAACATTTTCGCGCCCTTGCCCTAACTTTATATCTTCATAAGAGAACCAAGCACCACTTTTGTCTATGATGTCAAGTTTAACACCATAATCAACGAGTTCACCCTCTTTTGAAATACCTTCGCCGAACATTATATCAAACTCAGCCTGACGGAAAGGAGGAGCAACTTTGTTTTTTATAACTTTTGCTTTAACACGATTACCTATCTGACTCTCACCCTGTTTAAGCGACGCGATACGTCTTACATCAATACGTACAGAAGCATAAAACTTCAGTGCATTTCCACCTGTTGTTGTCTCAGGAGAACCGTATCCCATCATTCCGATTTTCATACGAATCTGGTTGATAAAAATAACAGTACAGTTCATTTTGTGAAGTATCCCTGTTAGTTTGCGAAGAGCTTTTGACATCAGCCTTGCTTGAACACCAACATTTTGATCAGACATTTCACCTTCTATCTCAGACTTTGGAGTAAGTGCTGCAACAGAGTCAATTACTATAAGGTCGATTGCCCCGCTTCTTGCTATTGTCTCGACAATATCTAGTGCTTGTTCGCCATAGTCTGGCTGAGATACAAGAAGGTTTTCAACATCTACACCTAAATTTTTTGCATATCCAACATCAAGGGCATGTTCTGCATCAATAAAAGCACAAACTCCACCTGCCTTTTGGCACTCTGCTGTTATTTGAAGTGCTAGGGTAGTTTTACCTGAACTCTCAGGTCCATATATCTCAACAACTCTGCCTTGCGGTATTCCGCCTATTCCAAGAGCTAAATCAAGCCCTAGTGAGCCTGTACTTATTGACTCAATTGGCACAATTTCTTTGTCTCCAAGTCTCATAAGAGCACCTTTTCCAAATGCCTTATCAATCTGTTTCATAGCCAAGTCTAGTGATTTTTGTTTATTTGCGTCCATGTTAGGCTCACTTTATAGTAAATTTAGACTTATTATATGCCAATTTATTTTTTATACTCAAAAATATTGCAAATTGTCATATAATTTTTTTTATAAATTAATGCGATTTTACCTTTTTTTTTGTTAAAACATTGTTTATAAAGTACAATATAGAGATTAAATACAATTCTTGCATGGGGCTTACATTTTGATTCAAAAAACACAACTTAATCTTTTTTTGCCAAAATATATAATAATTATCTCAATAATTTTGCTAATTTCTGGTTTTCTTTTTATAAACTCCAAAGTTGAAGCTCTAAAGAGTGAGAAATATCAAGACTTAGCTAAAGAAACAAATGAAAAATTAAAAACACTTATTGATGAAAAAAAAGAGGCTCTTCTTTTTGTGACACTGCCTATCGCTAACGATACACTTACGAAAGAGGCTCTTGAGAGTAAAGATATTTCAAAACTAAATCTAGAAGAATTTTCAGAAAATCTAACTAAAAACACTTCACTAAGCGGAACATGGTTTCAACTTATAACTTCAGATGGCAAAAGTTTTTATAGAAGTTGGACAGCCAAAAGAGGTGACAATCTCTCTATAATTAGAGATGATGTTGCAGAGATGATTAAAAATCCACATGTTATATCTTCAATTAGCGCTGGTCTCTTTGATATAACTTTCAAATCTATGGTGCCAATTTATAAAAATGGCAATTTTATAGGCTCTATCGAAACAATTTCCAACTTTGATTCAATAGATGAAAAAATGAAAAAAATTGGTTATGAGACTATCTTTTTGGCTGATAAAAAATATAAAAATATTCTGCTTGAACCATCAAAAAAAGTTTTTGTTTCAGATTATTATGTAGCAAATTCTAACTACAAAAAAGAGAATTTAGAGCTTATCAAAAGTGAAGGCGTCGAGCACTTTATAGGTGAAATAGCGTTTCGTATAAACCATGATAAAAATAAACTTATATGCACATACCATCTTAAGAATCCAGAAAATATTGAGATTGCGTATTTCATCATTTTTCAAGATTTAAATAAAATTGATTTTAGTCATATCTCTAGAGTAAGGGATGCTTTAATCTTTTTCTTTATCTCTATTTTTACCTTTTTAGTTCTACTTTCTTATTATCTTAACTTTAAAAAAGAAAAAAGCAATATAGAACAAAAAAATGTAAGCCTTCAAAAAAAGATTAAAATGACGGCTGGTAAGCTTGAACATCTTTTTCGTTATGACCATCTAACAAATCTTCCAAATAAACTTTTACTTATTGACAAGCTTGAACGCAGCATAAACATAGCAAATAAAAATAATCAAAAGGTATCAATTTTATTCTTAGACCTAGATAGATTTAAAGAGATAAATGATACTTACAACCATGAAACAGGAGACAAACTTCTAAAAGAGATCTCCAAGAAACTCAAAAATTATATAAAAAGAGAGGACACGATTGGAAGGTTTGGTGGTGATGAATTTATAATAATACTAAACGACTCAAGCGAAGAAGGCACAATTGATATTGTTACAACTATTATGGAAAACATAAATGAGCCTATTGTTATAAATGGTATAAAAATACATACAACCTTTAGTATAGGTATAAGTATTTTTCCTGATGATGGCAATAGCGGAGATATTTTAATCAGAAATGCAGATACTGCTATGTATGAGGCTAAGAGCAACGGTAAAAATAGATACCAATTCTACAATAAGCAGATGACAGAACTAGCGCTAGAGAGGGTTTTGCTTGAGAGCAACCTAAGAAAAGCTATCAAAAATGGAGAGTTTGAAGTCTACTTTCAACCTAAAATAGACGCTAGAGTAGATAAAGTTATAGGGCTTGAAGCACTAATACGCTGGAATCACCCAGAGCTAGGTCTTATTCCTCCTGTTGTGTTTATCCCTTTTGCTGAGGACATTGGACTTATTATTGAAATAGACAAATGGATGATGAGAGAGTCTGCTGCGCAAGTTCTAGCATGGAAAAATGAAAACATACAATGCGGAAAACTCTCTATCAATGTATCAGCAAAACAGTTAGAAGATCCTAACTACATAGAGTATCTGCGCCAAAAAGTTGAAACAATTGGTCTCTCTCCTGCGGATTTGGAAATAGAGATTACGGAGGGGCTTATCATGAAACACAGCTTACATGTGATATCACTACTTAATGGCATTAAAGAATTAGGAATATCTATTTCTGTAGATGATTTTGGAACTGGCTACTCATCTTTATCATACCTAAAACGTCTCCCCATTGATAAACTAAAAATTGATCGCAGTTTTGTAAAAGATTTGCCATTTGACAAAGATGATATTGCAATTGTCAAGACAATTATTGCTCTCGCAAAAAACCTCTCCTTAGATGTAATTGCCGAAGGTGTGGAAACTAAAGAGCAGAGAGATTTTCTTCTACAAGAAGGGTGTCCTAATATACAAGGCTACTTCTACTCCAAACCCTTAAGAGTAGATGCGTGTAGGGAATTTTTGCTCCAACACATGTAGAATTTATGCTTATTTAGTTAAAATCAAATTTATATTTTAATCTCTTAGAGGATGGTTAGATACTTTGAAAAAGACGCTTATTGCTCATTCACCAGATGCTGATGATATCTTTATGTACTATGCTATAAAGTTTGGTTGGGTAGACATGGAAGGCACCCTATTTGACAATATCGCTGAAGATATTCAAACACTAAATGAAAAAGCCCTAAATGGTGTTTATGAGATAGTAGCTATTAGTTTTGCTCTATATCCACATATCAGAGAGGATTATGCCCCGCTTAGAACTGCTGTTAGTTTTGGCGATGGGTATGGACCAAAAGTTATAAAAAGAAAAGGTACAACGCTAAAGCGTAACTTTAAAGTTGCTCTTAGCGGAGAACATACGACAAATGCTATGCTCTTTCGTATCGCTTTTCCAGATGCCAGAATAACTTATATGAATTTTTTAGAGATAGAACAGGCTGTAATAGAGGGCAAAGTTGATGCGGGAGTTCTTATTCATGAAAGTATTTTGACTTATAACAGTGAGCTTGAAGTTGAGCGTGAAATGTGGGATATCTGGCAAGAGCTCTCAGGTGGAGGGCTTCCTCTTCCTCTTGGCGGAATGGCGATTAGTCGCTCAATCCCATTAAACAGAGCAATAGCGTATGAAGAGACTCTAACAAAAGCTGTACGAGTAGCAAGAGAACATAAACAAAAACTCTCACAAATGTTACTGGAGAGATCTTTAGTGCGAATTGATGCGCAAACATTAGATAAATATCTCGAACTCTATGCAAATGATGATTCCATCACACTTAGCCCTATCCAGTACAAAGCTATCAACAAACTTTTTGAGATTGGATACAAAAATGGTTTTTATGATGCGCCTCTTTGCGTGGAAGACTTTATGATACCTAGTGAATATAAAGATTTGAGACACTCATAATGGAAGCTAAACTCATCTCTCTTGGAATTGATACTTTTAAGATAGCCCTTATGTTGGCTCTTCCAGGTCTTTTAGTTGGTATGTTTATAGGTTTGGCTGTAAGTATATTTCAAGCAACCACCCAAATAAATGAGATGACACTTAGTTTTATCCCTAAAATAGTCGGCGTTGCCATTGTTATCATCTTAACTATGCCATGGATGCTAAACGTAATGATAGACTTCTCAACAGAAGTATTTAACATGATGCCAGACTTTGTAGAGTAATGAAAAAGCAGAGTATCGACTTCTCTAAATTCTCTTCGATAAAAATCGGTGCCTCTTTTGAAGTCTCTATCTTAGAAGATTGTTCTGCTTCATACAGAGATTACTATTTGATAGGCTCGTGCAACAATCTGCTAATAGGCACAAATCCTCCACCACTTCTAAAGCTATCTAAAAAATATGACTATATCAAGATAGAAGACAACACTCTTAAAATCGGCGCAGCAACTCCCTCTGGCAAAATTGCATCATTTTGTAAAAAGCACGATATTGCAAATTTTGAATTTCTCTCACATCTACCTGGAACATTGGGCGGATTGGTTTTTATGAATGCTGGGCTTAAAGAGTATGAAATTTTCAATAATCTTATATCCATAACCACTTGTGAGGGCAATTTTTTAAAAGATGAGATAAAACATGGATATAGGTTTACAAAGATTACGAGCCCTATCTTAGAGGCTATATTTGAGCTAGAGAGTGGATTTTCAAAAGATAGAGTAGAGCTGTTTAAAAAAATGCGCCAAAACCAACCATCAGCCCCGAGCGCAGGAAGTTGTTTTAAAAATCCACAAGGTGATTATGCTGGAAGATTGATTGAAGCTGTTGGATTAAAAGGGCTAAGAGTTGGTGCAATGGAGTTTAGCAAGGAACATGCAAACTTTTTGGTAAACCATGGGGGTGGCACATTTGATGATGCAATTTATCTTATAAAAGAGGCGCAAAGAAGAGTTCTAAATGAGTTTGGAATTTTGCTTGAGTGTGAAATAGCCATTTTAGATACTAATTATATGAGAGAAGTTAAAACACCAAACTAAAATATTTGGTGTTTAAGAAATTAGTTTCCTTCGTGAATTGACTCGTATGAGCTAATATTTGCTTTTTTCATATACTCGTCAGTTGTTAAATCTATAGTATTTTTAAGAATAGTATCTAATTTAGTCAATAAGCTTTTAATCTCTTTTGACGTTTCAATAGTATCGTGTCTCAAGAATGTTACTGTTAGCTTTTTATTCTCTTCAATAATTGTCAATCTAATTGGACAAAGTGCCATCATTTTTGGGTCTAGGTTTGAAACTTGATTTCCAACATATCCGTTACAGATAAGAAGTGTTTTTACACCCTGTAAATTGTTTTTATTAAAATCTTTTCCGAACTTCTCTGAGTAGCCTTCGTCTTTAAACTGCTTAATTAAATCCATCTCATATAAAATATTCATATGGTTTTCGTCAATTGCTTTTTTAAGCTTTGGATAATAGCTCTCTAATGGCTCATATATCACTTTTGTATAGAACTCACTTGCAAACAAGTTTACAGACAACAATAAAAACAGCGCGGCTGTGATAATCTTCATTTTGATTCCTCTTTTGATAAAATTATCACATTCTATTGATTTAATCTTTTAACAAAGTTTAAATTTTGTTAAAATTTTAATATTCTATATATTCTGTTTACTTATGTGTAAAAATAAAAAAATATTATATTGGAAGAACTCTAATCTTTTTAGACAACTTCTCTTTTAGTGTTGCTTCTATCGCGTAAAGAGTCCCTGTTGCAGAACTTGCACAGCCATTACATGCGCCTAAGTATCTGATATAAACATCAATATACTCATCGCTTGATTTTACATCGATTACTTCCATGTTTCCGCCGTCCATAATTAAAAACTGACGAACATTTTCATCTACAACTGCATCTATCGCTTTGATTTTTTGAACTAGCGTCATAGCTTCAAAGCTTCCGCCACTTCCTGCATCAGCTGCTGCTTTCATCTTCTCTTCATCCATCTCACGACGAGTATCTGCTAAAATATCCACTAAATAGTACTCTCTTTGCTCATGCCCACCTGGTTTGATACAGCTCTTACAAAAACCTCCAGCTTTTGTGTAGTCTGTTATCTGCTCAATTGTTGTTAAATCATTTAGTCTGATAACCTCTTGAAGTGTTCTTAAACTAACACGAGCACACTCACAAACGATAATCTCCTCTTCAAAACTCTCAGCATCAACACCCATGTAAAGCCCTGCTGCTTTTTTTATAACATCATATGCCATAACTGAGCAGTGCATTTTTTGAGGCGGAACAGCTGGGATTTCTGGGCTATCACGAAGAGCGAACTCAACATCAATATTTGTAATTTTTACAGCCTCTTGAACTCTTTTTCCGATACAAAGTTCAGTCATAATATCTGAACTAGCTATCGCAGTTCCACATCCAAAACTCTTAAATTTAGAGTTAACGATAGTATCTGTCTTTGGATCAACTTCCCAGTAAAGGCGCACCGCATCGCCACAACTCTCTGCACCAAAATCTGCAACGATAAGCTTATTGCCATGAGAAGCAGCCTCATCTTCAGTTATCTCACCTTGATGATTTGGGTTATTCATAAGAGTTGTTACTTTATTTGAGTAAGCATCCCATAGAGAAGCCCCTAATAAATCATTTTTTGCCATAATATTTATTTCCTTTAATTTATTTCATAAACTCAAGGAAACCTTCTCCTTGATTTGTACGCTAGCCACTGTGGCACTGAAGCTTGACACATTCGTGTCAGACTGTTTTCGACTATTTAGTTAGTGAAAATGGAGTTCGCACTCTTTTGACTCTCCGCCAGGAGTTGGTCCTACTTTTGCAAATGAGCTAGATATAGCTCTTAAGCGTTCAACTGACTTTTTGAAGTGAGTTATAGTAAAGTCAATCTCGCCATCAGTTGTAAAACGGCTAAGACTTAGTCTGATACCTGTGTGAGCAAGTTCGTTATCTGCTCCTATTGCTAACATTACAGTATTTGCTTGAAGGTCTTCACTGGCACATGCACTTCCAGTTGAAGCACCAATTTGTCCATTGTTTAAATCCCAAAGCATTCCCTCGCCCTCAACACCTTTTATAGATATTAAAATTGTATTTGGTGTTCTATGCTCACGATCTCCGATAACAAAAGTATCGCTAAGTTCTAAAAGAGCATCTTCAAGACGGTCTCTCTTTGCTCTGATTGAATTAATTTTCTCTTCTATATTTGTAGTAGCTAGCTCCATAGCCTTGCCCATTCCTACGATATATGGAACATTTAGTGTTCCTGAACGACGACCTCCCATATGCTCACCGCCATTTAAGAGGGGAGATAACGGTTGTGAGTTTTTAATATATAAAGCTCCAATTCCTTTTGGACCATGAAACTTATGTGCGCTCATTGAGAGAAAATCTACATGAACATCTTGTAAATCAACTGGTATTTTACCAACTGCTTGAACAGCGTCAGAGTGAAATAAAACACCTCTTTCTTTACAGATTTCACCAATCTCTTTTATAGGATTTATCATTCCTGTTTCATTTGAAGCCCACATAATTGAGACTAGAGCAGTTTTGTCTGTTATAAAGCTTTTTACTACATGCGCTTCAACTATACCTTGAGAGTTAACTGGCAAATATGTAACTTTTGCACCCTCTTCTTCTAGCGCTTTACAGGCAGCGTAAACAGATGGGTGCTCAACTTCAGTAGTGATGATATGATTTTTATCTCCATTTACAATGTGATCTCTAAAGATAGATTTTAAAACCCAGTTATTTGACTCTGTTGCACATGATGTAAAAACTATGTCATCACTATCACTAGCATTTAGCGCTTTATAGACCTGATCTAATGCTTTGCTAAGTGCAGGATGAGACGCTGTACCAAATTTGTGAAGCGAGTTTGGATTTCCATATATATCGCTAAAAAATGGCATCATCTCTTCAACAACCAATGGGTCCACCATTGTTGTTGCGTTATTATCCAAGTAAACTTTCATGTTTTACCTTATTTATTTAAGTTTTTTAATTAAGACAATTTTTGTCTTCTTTTAGTTTGATATAGTAATAGGTTTGTTATTACGATACGCTTAAATGAAATTATACTTATACATCATTTAAGCTATAATTATAGTTATACAATAAATTAGGAAAATTTCATGTGCAATTTCAATCAACAAAATGACGAAACAAAGAGATTTACTCATCTACTTATAACAAAATATGCCCAAAGTGTCGGGGGAGCAAATTTTCTTTTAGGTTTGATAGAAGCGATAAAAGAGAAAAAGCCAAACGCTTTGATAGACAGTGCATGTAAAGTGGACTCAAAAGAGCTTAAAATTTCATGGAACAAAATAGTTTTCAAAGATAAATTTGATGTTTTAGAAGATGTACTTCGTTCTTACAAAGGCGCTGAGGGTGGGAGTTTCAACATTCTTGACAATGAGAGCCCAAAGAAAAAAAAGAAAATTTTAACTATGCTAAAAACTCTTGCACCTCTTGAGTTTAGAGTGATAGTAAAAGGTATTGAAGGTGGAGAAGCTTTTGATTTTAAGATTTTTGAAATAGCAGCCCAAGATAATGTAACTATAAACCCTATCTTTGTAGCAATGTTTTTTTGCTCAACAGAGTTTTTTAAAAAAGCTCTTAATCACAAAATCTAAAGATTTACTACTCTAAACTCTGAGGGCTTTAAACCCTCAACACTAAATTCCCCAAAACTAACTCTATGAAGTGCTATAACCCTGTTTCCAACCGAGCCAAACATTCTCTTTACTTGGTGGTATCTTCCCTCGCATATCTCAACTCTTACAAATGTTGGAGTGATTATCTCCATCTTAGCTGGTAGTAAAGGTTTTTTCTCACCATTTAAAATAAGCTCTCCACTCGCAAAAACCTCAGCTTCATCGCCTCTTAAATCTTGTGCAAGAGTCACCTCATAGACTTTTATAATTTCGCTCTTAGGGCTTGTTTGCTTATGGTTAAGTGCGCCATCATCAGTAAGTAAAATGGCTCCTGTTGTATCTGAATCTAATCTGCCTATTGTTGATATTTTTGGATTTCGTCTTTGCCATCTAGGCGGAAGAAGTGAGTAGATAAGCACACCTGCATCACTATGTGAACAGACTACATGCTGGGGTTTATTCATAACAATGACTATTCTCGGTGCATCAAGTATTTCGCCATCTACACTTATTTGAGAGTGGTAGACTTTTTTTGTTACGTCAAAAACTCTCTCATTATCAACACAGACGCTAAACATTTTTAAAAATTTATTTGCTTCGCTTCGTGTGCAGTATCCAAGACTTGAGAGATGCGCATCAACCCGCTTGTAGCTATTTTGCATATTTTGTCTCTTTTTGAAAAATTATATACAAAAGTATCTTTCAAAATGCAACGCTCACTACTCTTTGTCAAATACTCTAACACAGTTTCTGCCACTGTTTTTTGCTATATAAAGAGCCTCATCTGCCTCTTTGATTATTATATTTATCTCATCCCCTTTTTTACCAAAGCTGACTCCTATAGATACGGTAATGCTATGATGTTCGCACTCAAAGATACTATTTTGAATATCTTCTCTTATTTTCTGAGCTTTTTGTACTATGTCATTTTTTGAAATTTTGTCATATATAATCATAAACTCCTCGCCACCATAGCGACAAAGTATGTCAGTCTCTCTTGTTAAAGATTTTAATCTCTTTGCCAAACACTTTAAAATACAGTCCCCCGTTAAATGTCCCATCGTATCGTTTATCTTTTTAAAATTATCAATATCTATAAATACAACTGCAAAGAGTGTGTTCTCTTTTTGAAAAATATCAAATTTTTCTAAAAAATCATTTAGATAGTGACGGTTATACAATCCTGTCAATCCATCTGTAAAGGCGTAATTGATGGCTTTTTGATTAATTTTTTGAAAATCTTCTTTTATAATTAGCAAAAGGCACAAAGCCACTAAAGTAGCGGTTATTATAGAAAAAAGAAACTCTTTGACAAACAAAACATACGCAAAATCACTCCTAAGCAAATCTTCATGAAGTATTAAAGTTCTTATAATTGACAACAATACAAGCACAATCACAACAGTGCCTGTAACTTTTAAAATAAGTTTTTTTCTCTCTTTTGCACTTAGCATCTGCTTAAATCTCTCTTGTATTTAAAGTTGTTCTTGAACTCTTCTCATCTGGTATAAACGAATTTTATTGCTTGTCACATCGTCAAAAACAACGCTTGGATTTGTGCCAAAAAACTTTTTAAAAACAGAGTTCATATGTGAATAATCACTATATAGATACTCCATCTCATTAAATCCGCAATCATCTTCAATATAGGCGAGAACAGTTTTGCAAAACTTTGAAATATAGATAAAATTTTTAGGTGTAAAGCCGATTATTTTCTTAAATTCTCTCTCAATTTTGCTTCTGCTACACCCAAAATCTTCAATAAGAGTTTTTACATTTACCTCAAAATGATACATATCCACAATCCTGTCCATCACATCTTGTATACACATTCGATTACACTCATGTAAAAGTTGCAACCTTATTAAGGCATCGTTTAAATAGTCAAGCTCCTCCTCTATACTACCGTGAGTATATAACTTGCTAAAGTACTCCTCTACTATCTCTTCTTGAATCTCAAAGAAGCACTCATTTAAAACAGTAGCTTCTATATTAAAGAGTTTATAAAATCCTATCGGGGTTAACTCTGCCATAATAAATGGTAACTCTACACTAGAAATCAAATCATCACTATTTAGTCTAAATTTTTTTATCTTGTTATTCTTAACGCTGATGGAGTAGTTTTTTGGAATAGGAAATTTTTTATCCTCTCTATAAACTTTTATATATCCATCAAATCCTCGGTTAAAAATTATAAAGTTGCATCCGTTTGGCAAAAACAGCAATTTATCCATATCTTCTAGTGAAGTTATTACAACATACTGTTTAAGTACACTCTCCAACTCTTTTGCTGAAGGAAAAACATCATATATCATATTACTGCCATTGTTTAATTTATGGTTAATAATATCCCTATTGTCAAATCTTTATCTTGTATTAAATCGTCAAAAGCTCTTATTTTGCGCCAATTTTAATTCTTAAATGTTATAATCGCAAAAATTTATTATTTGTATAAAGGCACATTATGGCTCAAACTATAACTGAAAAAATATTTTCACAGCATGTTGGAAAGGCAGTTTTTGCAGGAGAGATTATCCGATGCAATATAGACATGGTAATTGGAAATGATATAACTACTCCAATCTCTATAAAAGCTTTTGAAGATAGCGGTGCTACAAAACTTGCAAATCCTGATGGATTTTCAATAGTTCTTGACCACTTTATTCCAGCAAAAGATATAGCGAGTGCAAATCAAGCCAGAATCAGCCGTGATTTTGCAAAAAAGTACTCTCTTAAAAACTTTTTTGATGAAAAGGATATGGGAATTGAACACGCGCTTCTTCCAGAAAAAGGGCTTGTTGTCCCTGGTGATGTAATCATAGGAGCAGATAGCCATACATGTACTCATGGTGCACTTGGGGCGTTCTCTACTGGAATGGGCTCAACTGACTTGGCATTTGCGATGGTAACTGGCGGAAACTGGTTTAAAGTTCCTGAATCTATAAAAGTAAACCTAAGTGGAAAGCCATCAAAATACACGACTGGTAAAGATATTATCCTTGAGATTATTCGTCTAATTGGCGTTGATGGAGCTCTTTATAAAACTTTAGAGTTTACTGGAAGCACGATTGAGCATTTGAGCATGGATGATAGATTTTCTATGTGTAACATGGCGATAGAAGCTGGTGCAAAAAGCGGGATAGTTGCTTATGATGATATTACAAAAGCATTTTTGAGCGATAAAAACTTAGCTAGAGAGCCTCATATCCACTACTCTGATGCGGATGCTTCTTATGTGCAAGTGCTAGATATAGATGTTGCGAACCTCGATCCAGTTATTGCTTATCCATTCTTGCCATCAAATGGGCACAGTGTTGTTCAAGCTCAAAAAGATAATATCAAAATAGACCAAGCGTTCATCGGAAGTTGTACCAACGGCAGATTGAGCGACCTTAAAGTTGCAGCAGAGATACTAGAGGGCAAAAAAGTACATCCTGATGTTCGCCTCATTGTAACACCTGGAACACAGATGATACTAAGAGAAGCTAACAAGCTTGGGTATATTGACATTATCGTAGATGCTGGTGGCGTTGTTAGTAATCCAACATGCGGCGCTTGTCTTGGCGGGTATATGGGTATTTTAGGAGACAATGAAGTTGCTGTTTCAACAACAAATCGCAACTTTGTAGGTCGTATGGGAAGCAGAAGCTCAAAGGTATATCTAGCAAACTCAGCAGTTGCAGCAATATCTGCGATAAAAGGTTACATAACAGACCCAAGATAGTTAAATACTTTAACGTAGTTTGTTATTTTGTGATTGCTTTAAGAGTACCTCTGCTAGAATTCCGAAAACATCAAGGGAGCAAACAAAATGAAAAAATTACTACTTATTCCAGCACTACTTTTAAGCAGTGCTGTTATCGCGCAAGACTACAACTATGAGATTACACCAGTAATTGGAACAATGATTCCTGAGGGAAATTTGGATTTAGATAACCAGTTCCTAACTGGTGCTGAGTTTCAATACAATGGTTTTGATGCTCTAATCAAGCCTGAACTTAGTTTTCTTTATACAAATGATGCTGACTATAAAAACTCTAACATCACAACAGATATCTACCGTGTTGCGTTAAACGGTGTATATGAGTATAAATCAAACTCT
Source organism: Sulfurimonas crateris (assembly GCA_945870785.1). Classification (GTDB taxonomy): domain Bacteria; phylum Campylobacterota; class Campylobacteria; order Campylobacterales; family Sulfurimonadaceae; genus Sulfurimonas; species Sulfurimonas crateris_B. The sequence goes on along the minus strand of CAMBTK010000002.1, from coordinate 35,252 downwards.
CTATTTACTCCTATAGCAAAAGCTGGTATCGGGTATGAGACTCTTGACAAGCACTTTGCAGACAATAAAGACAGCGTATTTTTAGATGCTGGTGTTGGTGCAAAAGTTGCATTAGCAGAAAATGTAGCTCTAAAACTAGAAGCTGTTTATATGTTAAAAGAGAATGACAGAAGATGGGATAGCAATTTAGCTCTTCTTGCTGGATTAAACTTTGCATTTGGACCAAAAGCTCAACCAGTAGCAGCAATCCCAGAACCAGTTGCTGCACCTGCACCTAAACCTGTTGTAGCACCTGTAGTTGCTCCAAAACCAGCTCCAAAACCAGTAGATGGCGACGATGATAAAGATGGCGTACTTAACTCAAAAGATAAGTGCCCAAAAACACCTGCTGGACATAAAGTTGACCAAGATGGTTGTTCAATTCTTGCTGATTTACATATCAACTTTGAAACAGCTTCTTACAAAGTTGACAATGCTTCATTGCCAAAAGTAAAAGAGTTTGCAGACTTCTTAAAAGATATGCCAAACTACAACGCAAAAATCGTTGGACATACTGATAGCGTAGGAAGTGATAAAAGCAACCAAACATTATCAGAAAACAGAGCAAACGCTGTAAAAACTCTTATCGTAAAAGAGGGTATTGCTGCTACTAGAGTAACAACTGATGGCAAAGGAGAGAAATCTCCAATCGCTTCAAATGATACTAAAGAAGGCAAAGCACAAAACAGAAGAATCGAAGCAGAGTTAGTTAAAAAATAATGCTCTTTGATATCCCTTGCATAATTTTTGCAGGTGGCAAATCCAGTCGAATGGGAGAAGACAAGGCTCTTCTTCCTTTTGGCTCTTATGACACTCTAGCAGAGTTTCAACTTCATCATTTAAAAAAAATCTTTAAAAACGTATATATATCTTGCAAAGAAAAATCAAAATTTACCTTTGAAGCCAACTTTATAGAAGATATTAAAACATCATCTCTATATGCCCCAACTGCTGGATTTGTTGCTGCTTTTGGGCATTTAAAATCAGAGAGGTTTTTTGTTATAAGCGTAGACACCCCTTTTATAAATCACTCCATTATAGAAAATTTAATTAGCGCAGATAAAGATAGTTATGATGCGACAATAGCTAAAGCAAACGGATCTATGCAACCAATGTGTGGTATATATCACCGCTCAACGGCGGACAAATTCTCTCAAATGCTAAAAGATGACAATCATAAACTTGGGCTTTTACTAAAAAATTCAGATACTTTTTTTGTAGAGTTTGAAGATGAGAGACCATTTCTAAACCTAAATCACCCTCACGAATATCAAGAAGCACTCGCTCTTTTAAACCTTTGAGTCAAAGAGTTATTTATCAACTATTTGATATAATATTTACTTAACAAAATTATTAAAAAAACGAGAAGATATGAATTTAACTCACTTGGATGAAAAAGATAGACCTAAGATGGTCGATGTCTCAGATAAAAATCAAACAACTAGAATCGCAACTGCTAGTGGTATAATAGAGATGAGTCAAGATGCTTATGATGCTATTGTGACTCAAAAAACAAAAAAAGGTCCAGTTCTTCAAACTGCTGTAATAGCTGCTATTATGGGAAGTAAAAAGACCAGCGATCTTATACCGATGTGTCATCCCCTAAACTTAAGCGGTATAAATTGTGATGTTGAAGAGTTGCCAGAACTTCCAGGTTTTAAACTTAGCGTAACAGCAAAACTAACTGGTCAAACAGGCGTTGAGATGGAAGCGTTAACTGGAACAAGCATCGGTCTTTTAACTATTTACGATATGGTAAAAGCGATAGACAAAGGCATGATTATCCGCAACGTTCAATTAGAGGAAAAATCAGGAGGAAAAAGTGGAGATTTTAAACGATAGAGATGAGAAACTAACTCTTGAATATCCATGTAACTGGGCATATAAACTAATAGCCAGTGAAGCAGAAGCCCTAAAACAGGCTATTAGAGACGTTATTGATGAGAGAGCGCATAAACTAACTCACTCAAAAAACTCTAAAGGCGGAAAATATGTCAGCATGAATTTAGATATGCTTGTTCACAATGAAGATGATAGAAATTTCATCTATGAAGCCTTAAAGGCGCATCAAAATATAAAAATGGTACTTTAAAAGGAGTCTAAAATGAGTTTGAGTGAATTAAAAAATATAGATTTTAGCAAGTTAAATCTTCATGAAACTAAAGAGGCTATACAAAACGAGATAGAGACAAAAACAAAAAATCTCCATGACGCTCTAGCAGAGCTTCTTTTTCAAAAAGAGTTGCTTGAGAAAAACATTCAAAAAAAGCATAGTGAGCTTCAAGAAGCAAAATATGCTATCTTCAACGACATAGAGTCAATGATAGATAAAGATGATGCACTAACTCTATCAAAAGTTCATCAAGCAAAACTCCAGTCAATTGACCTTTTTGATATTTTAAGCGACACTGTTGAGGGCGCAATTATTACAGCGCTCGAAGAGTCGAAAGATTCTGAAGCTAAAAATATGATTGAAGAGATTATAAGAGAGCTTACTTTTGAAACTATCAAAGAGGGAACGCTAAATACAATTAGAGTAAGAAAAATACTCTCAACTATACTTCACTCAAGCATTGATATAGCAGAAGCATCTCCAAATCAATCTGAGGATATTTTGGATGCAACACTAAAAGGAATGAGAGCTGGGCTTTATGAATCAATTGATAGATTTAAAAAGAGACTTGTCTTTATGCCACTTGAAGCGAAGCATATACTTATAGAAGATTATGACACCATTATGGAAGATTTAAATCAAACAGATACTCTCTTTTTACAAGTTGTTCAAACACAAGCAAATGAGAGCAGTTCGAGTATAAGAAAAATTCTCATCGATCTAAATAAAAAGATGCACTATGATCTTCAAGAGCTAATTCATATCTCAAAAGAGACAGCAGAAGTTATGAAAGACAGATTCTCTGAGTTTGCAAAAAAAGCCGTTAAAAAAGCTGACTCTGCTCTAAAATCAGAGAAGGCAAAAGAGGCAAAAAGAATGGGGATTCAAGCGTGGGGAGTTGCAAAAACAGCTCTTAGCAGCGCTATTAAAACCGCTAAGAACAAAATAGAGCCTAAAGAGTAATCTACTCTCTTTGCTCTTTATAACCAACCTTTTGAATTATCTAAAACTGCTCTGTTGGTATCATCGTATGCCAAAATAATCTCTGCGATTATCTCTGTTCCTTTAGCAAAATACTCATCAGGATTTATAGAAAATTCATTTTTATAAAACTCTTTTCTTACAAATTCAACATATGCTTCAATCATACTATTTATCTTAGTACTCTTAGTATCTATGCTACTTGCATAGTTTTTTTCACTCTTAGAGCGAAGTTTTTCTATATTTTGTATAAGCTCACTCTTTAAAGCCATAATCTCACTGATAATTATCGCAAGAGCCTCTTTTTGCTCTTTAGTTATCTCGCCCTTTGCGGCTATTCCAGAGCCCATACCTCTTAGCTGTCCAACATATTCACTAAGTGGAAGCATCTCCTCCATCATTACAAATGATGCTTCTTGCGCAAAAGGAGTCATATGTTCTCCTCCTCTTTTACCAACAGTTTGTGCCAACATTAATATCTGCTCTATCTCTTGAGTGTATCTCTCAAAAGCAACTTCTGGTTTTAGCTTTAACCCCTTACGATTAAGTTCTACTAATTTATTACTAACATCTGTTGCTCTTTGATTTATAACTGGGTCTGATGCAAGTTTTAAAGACTCCATCTTTCCAATGGCTTTTTTCATATCGTTTTTTGTATCTTGCACTAACATTAGCGCAATTAAATTGCCATTTAGATAACTGTTTGTCAATCCCCTTGTTTTTTGCGTTGCAACAACAAGCTCTTTTAAAGAGTTGATATACTGGCTAATCTCTGCTTGTTCGCTATTGCTAAACAACTGCTTTGCTTCTGCACTAAACATTACCACTAGAATAAATAAAAAAATACGCACCTTTGCTCCTTTTATTTTAAAAGGACCATTCTAGCTCTATAAAAATTAATTAAAACTTATACAAGAGATAATCTGAGCTTTTTTTTAAATTTATCTTAAATATATTTATTACTTTTTATAATAAGTTAAAAGCCCTTTCATCTCAGAACCCATATTTAAAAGAAGCATATCTGCGATGACTAAAGCGGCCATTGCTTCGCATACAATCGTGCCACGAATTGCCACACATGGGTCATGACGGCCTTTTAGTGAAAAGTTTACCTCTTCATTTTGAGAAGTAAGAGTTTGTTGCTCTTTAAATATTGATGGGGTTGGTTTAAAATATACATTCATCACAATATCTTCGCCATTGCTAATTCCGCCAAGTATTCCGCCTGAATGATTTGTAACAAAACCATCTGCTCTGATTGCATCATTGTTTATAGAACCTTTGAGTGAAGCGCTTAGTATGCCATCCCCAATCTCAACAGCTTTTACCGCATTTATGCCCATCATAGCATCTGCTAAGATAGCATCCATTTTATAGTACAGCGGTTGCCCAAGTCCAACTGGAACACCTTTTATCAGAACTCTTGAAACTCCCCCTACTGAATCATGCTCATTTTTAGCTCTTAAAATCGTCTCTTTTTGTGCCTCTTCTTTGGTAGAGTCAAGTGCATAGATTATGCTTCTTTTTGCTGATTCATAGTCAAACTCGAGAGACTTTATCCCATCAACTTCACAAATCCCGCTTTGCACTTCAATGCCTAACTCTTTGAGCATCAGTTTTGCAACAGCCCCACCAGCAACTCGTGCAGCGGTCTCTCTAGCAGAACTTCGCCCTCCGCCTCTATAATCTCGCAGACCATATTTGTGAAAATATGTAAAATCAGCGTGACCAGGGCGAAATATATCTTTTATATTTGAGTAGTCTTTGGATTTTTGGTTTGTGTTGTAAATTATCATAGCGATTGGTGTTCCCGTACTTTTGCCTTCAAAAACACCGCTTAGTATCTCAACTTTGTCATCCTCTTTTCTTGCGGTTTCAAACTCACTTTTTCCAGGTTTTCGTCTGTCTAGCTCACTTTGAATAAACTCTTCATCTATATCTAAACCAGCAGGAACACCATCAAGAAGACAGCCAATTGCTACTCCATGAGACTCTCCAAAAGTACTTATCTTAAATTTTAATCCAAAACTATTCACTTTGCCTCTCCCTTTAGTATCTTAACAGCCATCTCAGCTGCTTCTTGTTGCGCTATTTTTTTGCTCTTTCCAATAGCTCTTGCGTACTCTTTGCCCTCAATAATTACCGCAACTTCAAACTCTTTTTTATGGTCAGGTCCACGACTGGCAATTACCTCGTACTGTGGAGTTTCTCCAAATCTAGCTTGTGTTAACTCCTGAAGAGTTGTTTTATAATCTCTAAAGAGAGAGTCTAATGAAATCTCTTTGTAATTTTTCTCGATTATTCCTATGGCTATTGGTTTTACAGTATCGAGCCCTGCTTCAAGATAAATTGCACCAATGATAGCTTCAAAAGCGTTTGATAAAAGTGATGCTTTCTCTCTTCCGCCGTTATTTTCTTCTGCATTTGATAGGTAGATATACTCGCCCAAGTTGATAGATCTAGCAAGTCTCTCAAAGCCATCCTCGTTTACAAGAGCGGCTCTTATCTTTGAGAGAGCACCCTCATCAGAAGATGCAAACTTGAAAAAAAGATACTCTCCTACAATAAGGTCAAGAACTGCATCACCTAAAAATTCAAGTCGCTCATTATCGTAGGGCTGTTTATGACTTTTATGTGTCAGCGCTTCGATAATGAGCTTCTGGTTTTTAAACTTATATCCCAAAATTTCTTCTAAAAACTCTATTTTTTTACTCATTTTATTGCCTCTTTAATTTTTTGAGCTTCATTTTTTGCCAAAATATCACATCTCTCATTTTCAACATGTCCATCATGTCCTCTAACCCATATAGCATTTATCTTATGTCCCTTAGATACGGCTATATAATCTCTCCACAAATCTGGGTTTTTTATATTTTTAAAATCTTTTTTTATCCAGTTGCCAAGCCACTCATTTATCCCTTTGACGACATAAGAGGAGTCTGAAATCACATCAACAGCACATGGTTCCTTTAGCGCTCTAAGACCCTCAATAACCCCTAAAAGCTCCATTCTGTTATTGGTTGTATGAATATCTCCTCCAGAGATTTCTCTCTCTTTGTCTCCAAAGCGCAAAATCACACCATATCCCCCTGGCCCTGGGTTTCCTAGTGCGCTTCCATCACTGAAAAGAGTTATTTTCTTCACTAAAATCCTTATGATAATCTTTAACCAAAGAGCGCTCTGCTCTTGAGGTGCCAATTGAGTGGCAGTTGCTACAACGATGGAAGGCAAAAGGAAAAACAACTTTACAGTTATTGCAGATGTACTCAAAGCCAAGGGTTGCATTTACGCTTGAATCAAGATTTATCAAAATATCAAGTTCAAAGTGAGAGCTTGAAGTTGCCTCTTTTATATACCCTTTGGCACTATAAAGCTCTTTGAGAAAACCATTTTGCATAATAACATTAAAATCCAAATCTTTTTTCTCTATATTCCACAATATATCTATGAGCAACTCACTCTTTGAAGCATCAAAATTCTCCCAAGCAACTTTAGGATTTACTCTAAAGAGGTACTCAAATATTAGATATGCAAGAAGATTTGAACTTTTATAAATCTTCAACAGTGACTCTATTTTTTCATCCGCACCAAGCTCTACACTATTTAAAATAAGTAAAATGTTGAGATACGTGCTCTCTATCAAAGTGTCTTTTTTTAACTCTTCAAGAGGCTCTAAAATAGCGATTGCCTCTTTGTAGTTTTTCATCTGCTCATAAACTAAAAGGAGATAGTTTAGGGCCTGAGGAGTTCGTGGATTTGTCTTTAGTATCTCTAAAAATATAACTCTTGCGCGCTCTAAAAATCCAGCTTTAAAGTATGTTTTTCCAAGAAGAAAAAGGGTCTCTCTGTAGTTTGCTTTATCGCCTACTTTTAGAAGCTCCGCATATATCTCTATACTCTTTTCATAGTTTCCGTTTTTTGTATAAGCATTGGCTAGTAAAAACCAAGATTTTTCAGAAAGCTCACCTTTTGTGATAAGAACTTTTAACTCATTTTGAGAAGGGAGTTCATGAAACTGTTTTAAAAAACTATCTAAGTGTTTATAATCCTCTTTTTTCTTAAACTTACTAAACCAGTAAGAGAAAAAAGTTATGATAAAAACAAGAACAAAAAAGATGATTATCCCAAATAAAGGGTCTTTTGACTCTATAAAAAAAGCATCCATCAGTCGTAAACCACTATACCGTAATCATTTTTTAGATTATAAAATGTGCAATCAGGACCTATGTCTAAATCTTTTATCTTTGCAAGTTGTATGATAGAGTTTTTACTGACTTTTATACCAAACTCCATAAAGAATTTTTTTATATTTACAAACTTTACATCTTCTACAAATTTGTACTCAAACTCTTTGTGTAGGCTCATTTTGTCGTAAGAGAACAGATGTTCACTAACATGCAACTGATCAGAAGCGTACTTGATTGGAAGGTGTCCTGAGAGGTCTGTCAAGATATGCTCAACATGCTCATATTTTTGTGGAAGAGTCTTTTTTTGGATGAAAAGATATTTGTTGTTTAGTTTTAGATTTGGTGTATTTTTCCAATATCTGTAAGTTGGGTTTGAGAGCCCCAACTTTGAAGAGACCTCTCTCCAAAGCCAGTAAGAGTTAAGTTTGCTTGGCAGATGTGACACTCTTAGGCTCCTTTGCAGATATTTAATTTTACTTTATTATATACTTTTTTGCCTAAAAGAACTAATAGTTAAAATACCGCAACAACCCATTTTGTTATAAAGTATCCGCCAACCATTAGCCAAGCGAACATCAATCCAGCTGTATAGATAGGAGCCAATCCAAGCCCTTTGAATTTTGCAAAAATAGTTCCCATTCCAAGTGCGGTCATCGCCATTGTAAGTAAAAAGGTATCTATTTCGTTGATAATATCTACTATATTTTGAGGCACGATTCCAAGAGAGTTAAACCCAGCCATACCTATAAAGTAAACCGCAAACCATGGAATCACAAGCTTAACAGCACTAGCCTCGCCTCCACTTCTTTTCGCACTAAAGGAGAGGTAAATCCCTAAGATGATGAGCATAGGAGCTATCATAATAACTCTTGTCATCTTAACGATAACTGCTGAGTTTGCCATCTCTGCACTTGCATTTAATATTGAAGCAGGAACTGCAACAACTTGAGCTACCTCATGGATAGTTCCTCCAACATAGATACCAAACTCTTTAGCATCCATATCGAAAAAGCCTACATTGTAGAGTGCTGGATATAAAAACATAGCTATTGTTCCAAAAAGAACAACCATAGAAACCGCAACTGCTGTTTTATGCTCTTCTGCTTTTAGTACAGGCTCTGTTGCTAAAACTGCTGCAGCCCCACATACAGAAGCTCCCGCAGCACTTAACATTGAAGTGTCTCTATCCATTTTAAAGAGCCTTTGTCCTGCCCATGTTCCGAGGACAAAAGTTGTTGAGAGCATAATTAAAGAGACCATGAAGCCCTCAACTCCGACCTCAGCAATCTGCTGAAAAGTGATACGAAAACCATAAAATACGATAGCAAATCTAAGTATCTTTTTACCACTAAATGTGATACCGCTACTCCACGCTTTTGGAGTGTTGTTATGTAGAGTATTTGCATAAAAGATACCGATAACTATACCGATAACAAGAGGTGAAATTCCAAGAGATTTTATAAACGCTATGTCTGAAATCATAGTAGCAGCAGCGGCAAAAATCGCTACAAAGATTACACCGTTTATCGTACCCTTTCTATTTGCTGGAGAAAATGCCATTTTGGCTCCTTATCTTAAAAAAAAGATGAAATTGTAACAAAAAAATTTATAAATAACATCTCTCTTTTTACTATAAAATTTATTTTAACCTCTATCTTATCTCTATCTTTAGAGATGATTTTATCCACTTCTCTTTTGAATCATCTCTTGCTTTTGTCTCTTGCAAAACCACTCTTGATGGCTCTATATTTTTTATTTGGACAAGATAGTTAGAGAGCATTTTTGCTCTCTCTTCTCCTAGCTCTTTTAACTCTTGAGCACTAACGCTTTGCATCTGTGTACATTTTTGAAAAAGAGCCTTTTGGTACTCTGTTGCAAATAACTCTTGTGGATATTTTTTCTCTATCTCGCTCTTTAAAAGCCCTACATTCTGGCTTCCTACGGCTTTTGAACATATAAACTCAACTCCTCTTATACTAACACCTCTATCGCTACTGCTCTGACTTAGTATCAACTCTGTTAATTTTTTTGCCTGAAGAGCCTCTGTATCTATTTTTATATCAAACCCACCTGCAATACCCAAAGAGAGTTTAGGTTTTTCTTGAAGCATCTTTGCAATGGTGTCTAGTTTCTCTCTCTCTGAAGCAAGTAGCGTACTTTGTGAAGCTTCAAACTCTACAAACTCCATCTCATCGCCACTTATCCCCATCGCAGAGGCTAAAAATTTAAAAGGAGAAGCTACTGCTTTTACTATCAAGTTTACGAAAGTTTTTAAAATCATAGCGCCATATTTAAAATCTGGCTTAGATACATCTCCCTCTACTGGCATATTGATATCTATCACGCCCTCTGAATCTTCAAGAAGTGCCACTGCAAATTTAAGCGGTAGTTTTGTAATATTTTCATCCTCTATCTCATCTCCTAACTTGATTTTTTTGATAACTAAACTATTTTTGCCAAGCAGTTGTGAGTCATATATCTTATACTCCAAATCAAGGAAAAGTTTCCCTTCCTCTATCTTATATCCTGCAAATTGTGCGCTATAACCGCTAAAATTGTTGAGGCTTAAGTTTCTAAAATTAAAGTTTAAATCCATATACGATTTGAAGTTTGAAGGCTCAACGCTCCCCTTTAATCTTGTAGAACCATACTCATCAACGCCTCCATCAATATCAACATAACTAATCTCACCACCACTGCTTGATATTGCATATACGTTTCCGTTTAAACTGTGAATAGAAGTTTTAAAATCAAGTGGGAGTGAATAATCAGCAAAATTGGCACTCCCGTTTGCCACTTTTAGATTGAGAAGTTTATAGCTAAGTGGAGCTCTATTTGATGGCTCTTGTGGCTTTTTATCCTCTGCTTTTTCACGAAGGAGTTTTGCAAGATTCATAGTTTTATTTTTATCTATTTGTGCATCTATATAAAAAGAGTCAAGTAGTACCTCATCCATCTTTAACTCATTTGTGAGCGTATCAAACTTAAACGAATTGAGATCTGCTTTTATAAAAGAGGCTATCGTGCTATCATCTCTTGTATCGTGTAAAAAGAAATTATTAATCCCCAAGCTTCCATCTAAAGTTGCTCTAAAACTATCTGATTTTTCTCTGTAACTGCTCTTTGCCTTAAGGTTAAGATTGCCATCGCTTATCTTTAAAAATGTGCTCTCTCTAAGGTAGGGGGTCAGCTCTTTTAAAGATATGCCCTTTATCTCAAACTCCCCATTTTGCTCAAGAGGAGTATGTTTGATAGAACCCTTTGAACTTATAAAGCCTTTAGAGTTTACTCTCAAATCAACCCTATAATCAAACCAGCTCTTCTCTTTTGAATCTATATTTTTTGCACTTACATTTATCTTATCAATAGTAGTTTTTAAGCTATCTTCTATGCTTTTGTCGTCATATGAGAGTTTCGCCCCATTTATATCAAATGAACCTAGCCGAATTCTATATGGTGCTTCTGGAGTTTTTGTACTCTGTGCACTTTTTTTAGCCTCTTTTGTCTCTACCAATCCATCAATGTTTAAAACACCATTTTTAGCTTTTTTCAGATTGAGACTTAGTCCATCTAAAGAGATATTTTCTACCTCAATCTCTTTTGTTTTTGTATCTACTTTTGCTCTATTTATAGAGAAATTTTTAAACTCTAAGAGTTGCTCATTATTGTCTCTTCTAATTAATCCTAAACTCTTTATATCAAAATTTGCACTCTCTATCTCTGCTTCTTTATCTCTAAATGAGAGATTTGCATCAAAACCTGCAATGGCGCTACGCAGGGCAATGTTATACTTTTTGAGCTCTTCTTTGGCGATAGAATCTATATATGGACTGTAGTGTTTAATGTCAAAGTTAGTACATTTTGTATAACTCTTTAATGATAACTCTTTATGTATCAAAGAGCCTTCTAGCGTACATTTTGCGCTCTCATTTAGAGTCAAACTTGCATTATAATTCAACGCTTCTCTACCGAGCAACGTAATGTTTTTTATCTCTGCATCAAGAGAGTTTAGTTTTGAGATAACTGAGGGTTTTATGGTGCTGTCTTTAAAAGAGGCGCTTATTTTTTTAAGCCCCAAATTCTCTACAACAACACTCCACTCAGTTACGTTAGACTCTTCTTCTAACTCCTCTTTTACCTCTTGGTTTGAACTCTCGCTACTCTTAAAATAGCCACTCCAATCAATCTCCCCTTTTGAACTGCGCTCCACTTTAGCATTTAACAACTCTAGAGAAATATTTTTTATAGTGGCCATTTGCGTCATCGGCTCTATATTTGCATCTTTGATATTTAGGCTCTTTAGAGTTAAAATATCACTATTTTTATCTTTTGGCTTAACTCTTAAATCACGAACTCCAAGATATACATTGTCTATATTTGTTGCATTTATATCATCCATATTAAAGCTATATGTTGCCCCCAAAGAGACTGTTCCATCAGCTATCTCAACTTTTGTACTATCTTGAATATATTTCCATAGTGAGTACAACTTAGCATCTTTAATGTCAGCGCTTCCCTCTATGATAAAGGGCTTAAAGCCTACTATATTTGCTCTTAAGTCAACTTCTCCGCCATCTTGCAGATTTGAGTTAAATCTAAACTTTGCACTGCTAGAAGTAAAATCATTTGTATCAATATCTGTTAGCTTAAAGTTTATAGCATCCACTATAAACTCAAATTTTTTGCTCTTTGTAAAATCTTCGTATTTTATGGAGCCTTTTGAGATAGTAAAGTTATCGACTATAACTCTTGGAAGTTCTGTATTTGTCTTGGTTGTGCTGTTCTCATCATCACCACTCTCTTTTGCAATATTTTCAAAATTAAATCTTTTATCTTTATCGTAAAGAAGAGATATTTGAGGACTTTTAAGCTCTATCTCTTTTATATGAATTGCACCCTTTAGAAGTGATAGTAGCTTAATATCAATATATAAAGAGTCAAAAGAGGCAAGATGATTATTCTCATCATCCTTTAGCTCTACGCCCAATAGTTTGAGCTTAAACAGGTATGGATTAAGTGAGATGTTTTTGATACTTATTTGGGAATTTGTTGCACTTGCGACGCTCTTTGGTATCTGCGACTCTAAGATAAGAGGGAGTACCAAAAAGCCCACTACGGTGTAAAGAGCTACAAGTGAGAGTAAAATTTTTCTAAACATTGAGAAACCTTTTAGCTAAGCTGTTAAAGTTTATCAAATTCTATTTTAAACAGAGGTTATTTAGCCTCTCTTAAAACATCTTCTCGTGGATAGGTAAAGGTTGACTCTCTAAGAACCTCTATCTCTTTCTCATGTCCAACTGCATAAGCACGTATAGTTATTGGGATGATTGTATCGTGTCTATCATCATCTGCCAATTTATCGTATGTTCTAAGTACAACAATTTTTTTCTTTTTCACATCAGGTGTAACATCAAAAGACTCTTTTGGTTTTTCAATCTCTAAAGTTCCCTTTACCCCTTTAGGCAAGATTACTTCAAAATAGAAGTTTAGAGTTTTGCTCTGAGTATTTTGCAGTAAAAATTCATACGCATTCTCAACTGCAACTCGTCCATCACTCTCTTTATGAACAGAGTAGAGGCGGTTTTCTTTGTTGATGTTTAAAAGCATATGCTCTTTTTTACTCCCCATAATAACCATTGCAACAGCGATTCCGATAAGAAGCACGATATAAGCGATAATTTTTGGACGGAAATACTTTGTCTTGCCTTTTTTGTCTATTATCTCATATTCACTCGACCAAGTAACAAGGGACGGTTTGCCAAGTTTGCCCATAACAACAGTACACGCATCAACACACTCTAAACAGTTGATACACTCAAGTTGCAACCCTTTACGTATATCTATATGTGTCGGGCAGACAGTTACACAACTCTCACATGCCGTACACTCTGCATGAGGTTCAACATCTTGAAGGTCTTTTTGTTTTGTAAATGCTTTCTCTTTGTCGCTGTTGTATATATGTCCGCCTCTATTTGTATTGTAGAGAGCCATAACAGTGTTTTCATCATATAAAACAGATTGGATTCTTGAGTATGGACATACATAGATACAGTAGTCCTCTTGTAAAAACACAATATCATATATAAGAAAAAGCGCTGATGAGACTAAAGTACCAAGCAAAATCATATGGTCAAATGGGTTCGCCATATACGCAAAGAAGTCTTCAGGCGGTACAAAAAACCATAAAAGATTTGCACTAGCAACAAACGATAAAACAACCCAAAGCAAAATAGCAACTGCTCTTTTTACCTTGTTCCCAGCGATGCTCATATCTGGCTCTTGCTGTTTGTTTTTGATACGTTTTCTAAGTTTTAAGAGTTTTGTCTCAATCACATCGCGGTAGATAACACGAAAAATAGTTTGTGGACATATCCATCCGCAAAACACTCTTCCGCCCATAACCGTCATACCAAAAATACCTAAAAAGAGCATCATTAATAAAAATGGCAAAAGATACAACTCCTGCATATCAAACTGAACAAACCCCAAATGAAGTTTCAGTTTATCAAAACTAAGTAGAAAAAAGTGACTCCCATTTACCTCAATCCAAGGTAAAACTAAAGCTATAACTGTTAGGAAAATAAAGAAATAATATCTATATATTCTCCAAGCCGTAGGTATTTTAAAACCTTTTGTCTCTTCACTCATACACACTCCTAATTTGTTATTTTTACTCTAAAAAATACTTTATGACAAAATCGTGCCAAAATTATAGCAAAAATTACACAAATATTTATTATCTAACATAATAATAATTATAAATTAATCTATATTTTTTATAAAAGTCTCTTTTATGCTCTGTTTTGCTAGAATAAAGAACTATTATTTTACCAAAAAGATTTTGCATGACAACTAAAGAGTATATCTTAAAAACTATCAAAAACAGACCGCTCATTATAGATGGAGCTATGGGAACACAGCTTCAACAGCGAGATGACAAAATCTCAAAAGAGGCTTGGGAGGGCAACGAGGGGTGTAATGAACTCTTAAATGTTACCGCTCCCGAGGTGCTTAGCGAGATTTTTCACGCTTATCTTACATCTGGTGCAGACTTTGTTACAACTAACACCTTTGGCTCATTCTCTTGGGTTTTAGATGAGTACCAAATCGGGCATCGTGCTTATGAGCTAACATGTGCAGGAGCAAAACTTGCAAAAGATGAGTGTAAAAAGTTCTCAACACCAACTCATCCGCGCTTCTGCCTTGGCTCAATCGGCCCTGGGACAAAGCTTCCATCTCTTGGGCATATAACTTATGATGAGATGTACAAGGGCTATACTGAGTTTTGTTTAGCACTTATTGATGGCGGCGTTGATGTTTTTTTACTAGAGACCGCTCAAGACCCGCTCCAGATAAAAGCAGCTCTTCATGCGTGCAATGAAGCTTCAAAGCAAAGAGGCGTAGAGATTCCTATCATGGTTTCAGTTACTATCGAACTTAGCGGAACTATGCTTATCGGAACAGATGCGCAAACGATAGCAACCATCCTTGAGCCATTTGATATCTTGAGTCTAGGATTTAACTGCGGAACAGGCCCTGAACAAGTCCTAAAACATGTTAAAACACTAAGTGAGATTTGGCATAAACCAATCAGTGTTCACGCAAACGCTGGACTTCCTCAAAACCGTGGAGGATATACCTACTATCCAATGGGACCAGATGAGTTTGCCGCAAAACAGCAGAGCTTTTTAGAGTTTGATGGTGTTAGCTTTTTAGGCGGATGCTGTGGAACAACACCTCAACACATAAGAGCGTTGGTAAATCTTGTTAGTGATATAGCTCCAAAAGCACCAAGCGGAAAACATGAAAACTCTCTGGCATCTCTCTTTTCCACAGTTCCGCTTATGCAAGAGTCTTCAGCTCTGCTTATCGGAGAGCGCTCAAATGCAACAGGTTCAAAAGCGTTTCGTGAGCTTCTCTTAGCAGAGGATTATGAGGGAACTCTAAGCGTGGCACAACAACAAGTAAGAGCAGGAGCGCATGTGCTTGATGTAAGCGTTGGCTTTGCTGGGCGTGATGAGACAAAAGATATGAACAGAGTAATGAGTCTTTACGCTCAAAAGATAGCGCTTCCTCTTATGCCAGACTCAACGCAGACAGTAGCCCTTGAAGAGGCACTAAAGCTAATTGGTGGCAAACCGATTATAAACTCCGTAAATCTTGAAGATGGGATAGAGAAGTTTGATGTAATCTGCTCACTTGCTAAAAAATTTGGTGCTGCTCTTGTTTGTCTAACTATTGATGAGATAGGAATGGCAAAGAGCGTTGAGAGAAAGCTTGAAGTTGCGGAGCGCATCTATGATTTGGCAGTAAACAAGCATGGCATAAGAGCTGAAAATCTAGTCTTTGACCTTCTCACATTTACTCTTGGAAGTGGCGATGAAGAGTATCTTGATGCTGGTATAAACACGATTGAAGCCATAAGAGAGTTAAGACGCAGACACCCAGAAGTAGGCGCTACTCTTGGGCTCTCAAACATCTCTTTTGGGCTTGATAAAGATGCAAGACCATATCTAAACTCCATGTTTTTACACCACTGTATGGAAGCTGGGTTAACAAGTGTTATCATCAATGTTGCACACATTATTCCTATAAACAAGATAAGCAAAGAAGATCAAGAGATTTGTGATAACCTCATCTTTAACCGCAAACCAAATGCGGCAGCACTTTTTGAGTTTATAGACCACTTTAGCACAAAAGAAGCAGTTGATAACAACGCAGTGGATGAAGCATATTTAGCCATGAGTGATGAAGAAAAAATCGCAAAACTGCTAATGGACGGTGACAAAGATAGAATGATTCCACTTGTTGAAGAGGCACGTCATAAGATAGCTCCTGAGAAAATCGTAAATGAGATACTAATTGATGCTATGAAAGTTGTAGGCGAACTCTTTGGCTCTGGACAGATGCAACTCCCTTTTGTTCTGCAAAGTGCGGAAACTATGAAAAAAACAGTTGACTATCTAAACCCATACTTGCCAAAAATTGATAAAAGTGTAGATACCACTTTAGCGCTTGGAACAGTAAAAGGCGATGTGCATGACGTTGGCAAAAATCTTGTAGACATTATCCTCTCAAACAACGGCTTTAAAGTTAAAAATCTTGGTATAAAAGTAGATATTGGCGAATTTATACAGAGCATAAAAGAGTCAAATGCCACAGCTCTTGGAATGAGCGGACTGCTTGTTAAATCGACTCAAGTTATGAAAGAAAACCTCCAAACGCTACAAAACGAGGGGATTAAAATACCTGTCTTGCTTGGTGGAGCTGCACTAACTCGCTCCTTTATAGATGATTTTTGCCGTCCTATTTATGATGGCCCTATCTTTTACTGCAAAGATGCATTTGATGGCGTAACCGCTATGAGCCGTATCGAAGCTGGAAACTTTGATACAAATCTTCATCCAAAAGATGAGCAAGAAAAAATTATAAAGATAAAAGAAGAAGTTATCATCCCTCCATTTGATGAGCTTAAGATGCCTTCTCGAGATGTTGAAGTGCCTACTCCGCCATTTTGGGGCAGACGTGAGCTTAAACTTACACCTCAACAGATAGAGATGGCATTTGAGTGGATAAACCATAAACTGCTTTTTAAATCACGTTGGGGATACAGCTCAAAAGGACTAAGTGATGAAGCTTATGAAAAACAGCTAAATGATATAGTCTGGCCAGCCTATGAGAAGTTAAAAAAGCGTTTTATTGAGGAAAAACTCTTTGAACCTACTATTATATATGGATATTGGCCTTGCAGAAGCGATGACAACACTCTGCTTATTTTTGATGAGAACAGAGGTTACAACTCACGAGATGAGATAAATCGTCAAACTCTTAATAGTGTTAGAGATGAAGCGATAGAGAAGTTTACATTCCCACGTCAATCACGCCAACCTCACAGAGCTTTGAGCGATTTCTTCCATAGCGACAGAGATGATGTGGTCGCCTTTACATGTGTAAGCGCTGGGGCAAAACTAAGCGATGCAGAGAGAGAGATTTAC
This sequence comes from Sulfurimonas crateris, assembly GCA_945870785.1. GTDB lineage: Bacteria > Campylobacterota > Campylobacteria > Campylobacterales > Sulfurimonadaceae > Sulfurimonas > Sulfurimonas crateris_B. Next base: position 17,937 of record CAMBTK010000002.1, on the reverse strand, counting down.
GACAGAGGCGAATACACAGAGTACTATCAATTTCACGGTCTTGGAGTTGAACTAGCCGAAGCCTTGGCAGAGATAGTACATAAACAGATAAGACTGGACTTAAATATCTCTGATGGAGAGGGGAGCAAACTTAGCGATGTTCAGATGAACAGATATCAAGGCTCAAGATACTCGTTTGGTTACGCAGCTTGTCCAGATTTAGAGCTTAACCGTCCACTCTTTAACCTCTTAAAACCTGAAGAGTTTGGGATTGAGTTAAGTGAGACATTTCAAATCCACCCAGAGCAATCAACCTCCGCACTTGTGGTTTATCATCCAAATGCAACTTACTACAACGTATAGCTTTTTGTAATACTCCTTAAACTTTGTCACTAGTTGACAAAGTTAACGCTTTTTTATCACTACTTAATACTATAATGTACCAAATAATCTAAAGGATAAAAAGATGAAAAAATTGCAATTTCTTGCTGTTGTGCTAGTTGTAGGTGTAAGTTCACTATTTGGTGGAGTATATAAAGTTGACCCTTCTCATACAAATGTTACTTTTGCAGTAAAGCATATGATGATAAGTACAGTAAATGGAGAGTTTGAAAAATTTGACGGAAATTTTGAACTGGATGATAAAAACAAACTTATCGCTCTAAGCGGAGAGATGGAAGTTGAATCTATAAATACAAATATCGCAAAAAGAGATGCTCACCTAAAATCTGATGAGATTTTTGATGCAAAACAGTTTCCAAAAGTCACATTTGTTCTTGATAAAGTAAAAGGCGACAAAGCTTATGGAAAACTAACTATCAAAGGCATCACAAAAGATGTAGTTCTTGATTATGAGTTTGGCGGTACAGTAACAGATCCGTGGGGAAAACAAAGAGCTGGACTTAGCTTAAGTGGTAAAATCGATAGAAGAGATTATAACATCACATGGAATCAAGCTCTTGAAGCTGGTGGCGTTGTTGTAAGTGAAATTATCAAACTAAATGTAGAAGTGCAAGGTATCTTAAAAGGTGATGATGAGTTTTAACTCTCATCCTCTTGGCTGGGAGATTGCTCCTAGCCTCTTCTTCTGTAGCTCAAAGCCTCTAAAATATGCCTCTTCTCAATCATAACACTATCATCTAAATCAGCAATAGTTCTAGATACTCTTTGAACTTTTTTTATTGCTCTAAAAGAGAGAGAAAACTGCATTATTGCTCTTTGCAAAACAGCCTCCGCCTCCTCATCTAGCGTACAATATTTATCAACCTCTGCATCATTTAACTTTGCATTAAATGTTCTTTGTCCTCTTGATTTCACTATTTTATGAACCTCGATAACTCTTTGGTGCATCTCTTTTGAACTTATCGTTGCTTTATCCTCTAAAGAGACATGTTGCATAACAACACAGAGATCTATCCTGTCTAAAAATGGTTCTGAGAGTCTATTTTTGTATCTTTGAATCTCAAGTTCATTACAACGACACTCTTTGTCTCTATGAAGTAAATTTCCGCACGGGCATGGGTTCATCGCACTTACAAATAAAAAATCACTTGGATACTCTATCTTAGTATTTACTCTTGAAATTCGTATCTTATTATCTTGCAGCGGTTCACGCAATGCTTCTAAAACACTCTTGGAGAAGTGTGGCAACTCATCAAAAAACAAAATCCCACGATGTGCCAATCCAACTTCTCCAATTTTTGCCGTGTAACTACCTCCGCCAAATACACTAGCCGTGGTAGACGAGTGATGAGGGGCTCGAAAGCTTCTAAGAGGTCTAAAAAGCGGTTCTTTAGCCTCAAGCGCATCTAGCTTTGCAAGTTCTAAAACCTCATCACTGCTAAGAGGAGGCAGTATATATCTAAGCCTCCCAGCTATCATGCTTTTTCCACACCCAGGGCTTCCCTCCAAGAGTATATTATGAAATCCAGCAGCACTTATAAGTGCTGCTCTCTTTGCCACTTCTTGTCCTTTTACATCTAAAAAGTCTTCAACATACTCTTCATCAAAATAGTATAGTTCATCATCCACGCTTACGCTTGGATACTCTATTTTTTTATATATAATGTTTGGCATAGCGTTAGCACTATTTTTTAGAAGTTCTATAGCCTCATTTAGACTCTTCACACCATAAAAATCTATATTTGGTATATTTGAGAGCTTCGTTAAACTAGCATATGGAACTATCGCTTTTTTAATAACCTTTTGATTTGCCAATGAGAGCAAAAGCGGGTATAGCTGAAGATTCTCTTTTACAACACCATCAAGCCCAAGTTCTCCAAAAACAAACCACTCACTTAAATCATCCTCAATACAATCAAGTGCGATTAATAGCGCCATGCTAAGATCAAACTGGCTTCCCTCTTTTTTCACATCACTCGGAGCCAGATTTATAGTTATACGTTTTGGAGGAAATGTAAACTCATTACTAAGTAGTGCAGATTTTACACGCTCTTTTGCTTCATTTATTGACGCACTCGCCATCCCGACAACACTAAAAGATGGCAATCCTTTTGTAAGTGTGGATTCAACATAAACAACCTTAGCTTCGATGCCCTCGTATGTGGCACATGCAACCATTTTCATAGTATCAACCTATATTAAGTTGATACTATTGTACTATTTAAATTTTTAGTTGTGATAAAGTATGACAAATTGTCATAAATAAAGTTAATTTTTTGAGAGTTTTTTCTCTTTTTGAGCTCTTTTGTACTCTTTTTCAAACTTTTTTCTGCGGGAGTATGAGAGTTTATCTATAAATAAAACTCCCTCAAGGTGGTCTATCTCATGCTGAATTGCGATACTTAGCAAGCCCTCTGCTTCAATTGTTTTTGTGTTTCCTTCTCTATCTTGATAGTTAACACAAACTCTCTCAAATCTATTTATATCTTCATAAAAACTAGGCACACTCAAACAGCCCTCTTGATATACAGTATCTCCCTCTTTCATGGTTATTAAAGGATTTATCATCTCTATAAGGGAGTCACGTGACTGCTCATCATTATCATCTGGAATATTTAAAAGTAAAACCCGCTTTGCATGTCCAACTTGAATTGCAGCCAAACCTATCCCTTTTGACTCTATCATCGATTGATACATAGCATCAAGAAGCCCATGCAGCTCTTTATCAAACTTCTCTACAACTTTTGATTTTTCTTTTAATCTCTTATCTGGATATTCTACTATTGTTAATTTCATTTTTACTAAAATTCTCTTATTTATTTCTCAATAAAACTGCATAATCTAATTTAGGATTTTCATACGCTTTTTCTACTGCATCCATAGAGCTAACAATTATCTCTTCTACTGAGCTATTTTCTGTTACATCTGTGATACCTATAGAAATTTTAAGTTGGATTTCTAAATCTGCTAAAAAGAAATTACTATTTGATACAAGTTCACATAGTCTCTCACTTGCCTTTTTTGCGCTCTCTATGTCAGTGTGTTTTAAAAGCATAACAAATACGCCATTACCGTAATGTGTAACTATATCACTTCGTCTTGAAGTCTTAAGAAGAAGTCTAGCTACTGTTTTTATCATAAGCGCTATAGCTTTATCATTTGCGACACTTGCTTTTAAATCACGAGCGAGTTCAATCATAATAAGTGAGCTTTTATGTTTAAATTTTCTTATTAAACCTATCTCTTGCTCAATTTTACTCATTAAGTAGCGCTTATTATAAACGCCATATTGATTGTCAAAGATAGTCTCGTTTTCAACATTTTTTATAATTTTTGCAGTATCGTCATACATTGTTTTAATACTGCCGCTCTGTTTTTTTAGTATCTCATTTAATTTCACTATATCTGAACCAAGAGAGGCTGCTATACTTTTAGCTTCTTGTTTATCCGAATCTTCTTCTAACTCTTGTTTTCTTTTTTCAAGTATCTTAGTCATAAGAGCCATGTTTTTATATAAGTTAGCAGTGATACTAAGAATATTTTTGATATAAGAGAAGCCTTGCTTTAAGCTCTGCTCAATCATGATAGAGCTCTCTGCGTCATTGTTCTCTTCAAGTTCTAAAATAGAAACGATATGAGAGCGCATATTTTGACTTTTATCTTCTAGGAGTCTGTCAAAATATAGTGCAAAATTATTTGGAGTAGGTGGCAGTCCGTCTTTTAAAAGAGTTCTTAAAACTTCTTTTGAATATGTTTCAAGTTCACCTTCTGGTTCAGCACTCACAACTTTATCTGTAACTGCCGCAGATGGTTTTGTAGCTACATTATCACTACGTAACTTAGCTCTTAAAGTCCCTGACATACCGACTCCTTTTTTTGTTGACTACTCTTTACTCTTCTTTAGCAAAACTTCATCTATCATGCCATACTCTTTTGACTCCTCAGCACTCATAAAGTTGTCTCTGTCTGTATCTTTTTCTACTTTTTTGATACTTTGCCCGCTGTTTTTTGCCAAAATAGCATTTAATTCCTCTTTCATACGAAGAATTTCTTTTGCTTGTATTGCTATATCAGTAGCTTGACCTTGAGCACCGCCAAGAGGTTGATGAATCATAATTCTAGCATGAGGAAGAGCGTAACGCTTCCCTTTAGCTCCACTTGAGAGTAAAAATGCTCCCATTGATGCAGCTTGACCAACACATATCGTAGCAACATCTGGACGAATATAGTTCATAGTATCATAAATAGCCATCCCAGCAGTAACTACACCGCCTGGAGAGTTTATGTAGAAGTAGATATCCTTTTCTGGGTCTTCAGCCTCTAAAAAAAGCATTTGTGCTACTATTGATGAAGCAACAGCGTCGTTTACCTCTCCGCTTAGCATAATGATTCTATCTTTTAAAAGACGAGAGTAGATATCATAAGAACGCTCACCACGAGCCGTTTTTTCAACTACATAAGGAATATAACTCATCTAATTAAGCCTCTTTTATCTTTGAGTTAAGAATCTGCGTAAGCACCTTATCCTCAACCATTGACATCTGAATTGCAGGTAAATAACCAGCATTTTTATACTTATCGTAAGCTAATCTTGGGTCTTGCCCCATTTGCATCGCTTCATAATAAATTGTCTGCATTACTTCATTTTCATCTACTCTAACTTTTTGTGCAGTTGCAAGTGCATCTATGATAAATGTAGCTTTTACACTTTTTTGAGCATCATCACGGAATGTTTCACGAAGTTCTTGAAGTTTATCAGCATTTTCACGAAGTTCTTTAATCTCATCTTCGCTCATTGTGCTTGCTTTTTTATTTAGTGAAACATCTATCTCTTGTTCAACCACAAACTCTGGCAAGTCAAAGTTGATTTTTGTAACAAACATCTCTAAAAGTGCAGGTTTTAAATCTTCATTGTAAAGTTTAGCAAGCGCTTCATTTTCTAGTTGAATTTTAAGTTGAGTTCTTAAATTTTCTAAACTCTTATCATCTTGACCAGCAAGCATTTTTGCAGCAAAAGCTTCATCAATTTCTACTTTTACTTTCTCTTGAATGTTATGAAGCTTTACTTTAAACTCAGAATCTTTTCCTGCTAATTTATCAGAACCATAATTTTCTGGGAATGTTACTTTTATAACTTTTTCTTCGCCAATTTTCATGCCAGCAACTTGCTCTTCAAAACCAGGAATAAATTGATTAGATCCAAGAACTAATGCGAACTCTTTTGCAGCACCACCCTCAAAAAGTTCTCCATCAATTGAACCTTCAAAGTCGATTATTGCGCTATCGCCATTTTGTGCTGCTCTTTTGTTCTTTAAATCAACAAATTTACCTTGTGAATCAGCTAGTTTTTCTAATCTTGTCTCAACTTCTTTATCACTTATAACAGGCTTCTCAAACGGAGTAACCATGTCAGCATAGTTATCAAGATTGATTTCTGGTCTCATAGCAACTTTAACAGTTACTTCAATTTTATCATCGCTTTTATCAAATCTTGTGATATTTGGCTCCCCGATTAATGAGCTCATTGCTACTTTTAACTCATCAAGTCCCTTATTTAAAACTTCACGAAGCGCTTCAGCTTCTGCATCTTGAATTAAACGCTCACCATACTGTTTTTTTACAACAGCTACAGGAACTTTACCCTTGCGAAAGCCTTGAACAGAAGCAGTTTTTGTTAAATTTTTAGCAATTTTTTCTATATTTGCGTCTATTATTGTTCTTGGGATTTCTGCTTCGATTTGAGCATTTGCACTATTAGTTTTGTTTGTTTTGATTTTCATCAATTTCCTTTTTATTTGATTTTATTATTTTACTAAAAGCCAAAAAGATAGCTCTCTTTAGCCACACTAGCCTATATGGCACTAAAAATTTTAAGCTCTAGACATCAAAATCTAACCTTAAATTTCATTACAATTTTGGCAATATTACCTTAAATCTGCTTTTATCTATCTTTAGGTCTGGCTTTTACAAATCTTAGGCTTAAAATTAAGCAGAAGAATCCATGCAACAGCCACATCTATCATCACATCAGCAAAATTAAACACAGCAAAATCAAATCCGCAGTGCCAGTAAACCATATCCACAACCCCGCCATGAATAAATCTGTCATATATATTTGAAAATGCTCCGCCAAGCATCAATCCAGCCGCAAAGGCATAACATGAATTATTTAAAAAGAGTATGTAGCCAAAAACTCCAAAAACCAAAACAAGCTGAATATATTTTAGTGACTCTTCCAAAAAGGCAAACATTGAAAAAGCAACACCTTTGTTGTAGACCAATATCAAATCTATGCAATCACTATAATATCTATAGCCATCCACAAAAAGTGACTTTATATTTTGATCAATTATAAAAATACCCACTATCGTAAGTATTAGTATTGTTATATTGCGAAGTGTTTTATTAGGCATTTAGGGCTTTTTGAAAAAACTCTACCATTTCATCCATGTATAGATTCATTTTTTTAGCATCTTTACATTCAAGCAAAACTCTTAACTTATTTTCAGTTCCTGAGTAGCGAACAAGATGATGAATTCCGTTTTCATCGAGCTCTTTTAATTTTTTTTCAAGTCCATCTATCTCATTTAGAGCTTTTTTTACCTTGACTTTTATATTTACAAGTTTTTGAGGATATAGTGCAAATGGGCGAAGCGCTTTTGAAGCTTTTTCCCCACGCTTCAGCAATAGCGCCAACACTTGTAAAGCAGAGACTAAACCATCTCCTGTTTTTGCATAATCACTTATTATTACATGTCCGCTTTGCTCACCGCCAAAGTTGATTCCCTCTTTTTTCATCATCTCTAAAACATTTTTATCGCCAACATCTGAGCGAAAAAGCTTTAACCCCTTCTCAGACATAAAATCATCCAATCCTCTGTTGCTCATAACAGTTGAGACAATTCCATCACCTTTTAGTGTCCCTCTCTCACTCATAAAAGAGCCAAGAGCACCAAGAAGCTGGTCTCCGTCTACTACAACACCATTCTCATCTACTATAACAACTCTATCGGCATCTCCATCAAGAGCGATACCTAAATCTGCTCTATACTTTACAACACTATCACAAACATCTTTTGTATGAAGCGCCCCACAGCCATCATTTATATTAAAACCATCGGGCTTATTGTGTAAAACAATAACGTCAGCACCGAGTTCTTCCAAAACTGTTGGCCCAACTATATAACCTGCACCATTTGCCGCATCTAACACTATGCGCATACCTCTAAGAGACAAATCTCTTGGAAATGAGTTTTTTAGCTGAACTATATAGCGTCCAACAACATCATCAATTCTTTTTGCTTTACCTATATATTTACCTTGAGTTTGAGCCTCCAAAATCATATCTTTATCAAGATATATCTTCTCAATCTCTTCTTCAACACTATGTGAGAGTTTATCTCCACGCCCATCAAAAAATTTAATCCCATTATCCTCAAAAGAGTTATGAGATGCACTTATCATTATCCCAGCATCACAGCGCATATTTTCAGTTATAAATGCGATAGCGGGAGTAGGCATAGGACCGATTTGAATTACATCATACCCTATGGCAGTTAGTCCACTTACTATCGCATTTTCTATCATATAACCGCTTCTGCGTGTATCTTTGCCAACCAAAATTTTATTTGTTGTAGAGTGTGCTTTAAAGTATATCCCCGCAGCCATCGCTACTCGCATAGCAAGTTCTGCACTCAAAAATGTACCTGCCTCTCCCCTAACTCCATCCGTTCCAAATAATTTCATGATATTTTCCAAATTTTAAAGTGCTGTATTTTAACACATTTAAGCAATAATGTCGAAATAGTTGGATTCTAGCTTGGCTTTAACTTAATTTTAATTATTTTTAAGCTAATATTCTGCACTAAATTTTTATGAGAAGGACTCATGCATGGCAAATCACAAGTCATCAGTTAAGAGAATTCGCCAAACTATCGTTCGTGCAGAGCGTAATCGTTTTTACAGAACTCGTCTTAAAAACATTGTAAAAGATGTTCGTTCTGCGGTTGAAGCAGGTAACAAAGAAGAAGCAACGTCAGCAATTGGCGTAGCAAACAAACAAATTCAAAAATTTGTAAGCAAAGGTATCTTGAAAAAAGAGACTGCTGCAAGAAAAATTAGCCGTCTGCACAGAGCTGTAAACGCTATATAAGGTTAACAACTAAATGTTAGCCGATAAACTTACCCCGTTTATCAATCGTTATAATGAACTTGGCGAAATGCTGAGTTCACCCGACATAACCTCCGACATCAAAAGAATGACCACCCTCTCAAAAGAGAGATCCTCCCTTGAAAAAATCGTTGAAAAAGCACAAGATTACAAATCTGTAATTGCTCAAATCAATGACACAAAAGAGATGCTTTATGATGCAGAAATGGCAGAGATGGCAAAAGAGGAACTCAAAGAGCTTGAGATACAAATCCCTATTTTAGAAAACGATATAAAACTTCTTCTTCTTCCAAAAGACCCAAATGACGATAGAAATATCATCGTTGAGCTTCGTGCTGGTGCTGGTGGAGATGAAGCAGCTATATTTGTTGGAAATCTTTTTGAAGCGTACACTCGTTATGCTGATTTAAAAGATTGGAAAGTTGAGATTTTGAGTTCTTCACCTTCTGATGCAGGTGGATATAAAGAGATTATTGCTCTTATTCGAGGGGAACAAGTTTATAGCAGATTGAAATATGAAGGCGGAACTCATAGAGTTCAGCGTGTTCCAGCAACTGAATCGCAAGGACGTGTGCACACCTCAGCAATTACTGTTGCAGTTATGCCTGAAGTTGATGACGTTGAGATACAGATAAATGAAAATGATTTAAAGATTGACGTTATGCGTTCATCTGGCTGTGGCGGACAAAGTGTCAACACTACAGACTCTGCCGTTAGGATTACCCACTTGCCAACAGGTTTGGTAGTGACAAATCAAGACCAAAAGTCACAACATAAAAACAAAGAAAAAGCTATGAAAGTCTTAAAAGCAAGACTTTATGATTTAGAGATGCAAGAAGCTATCGCAAAAGATAGCGCAAACCGCTCAGCTCAAGTTGGAACTGGCGATAGAAGTGGACGTATTAGAACATATAACTATCCACAAAACCGTATGAGTGATCATAGAATTACACTAACACTATATAGATTGGCAGAAATTATGCAAGGCGGACTCATGGATGAGATTATTGAACCGCTAATAGCTGACCACCAATCAAAAATAGTTGAAGCAGCTGGACTCTAAAGAGAGTCTATCTCTGAGCTAAAGACGCTTCTTACTCTACCTCTAAATGTAATCGTTCTATCATTTACCCCAAGATATAGGGTCTCGCCGCTAGTTGGATAGACTTCTATATCATTACCAACCATTTTTTCGCTATACGCTCTGTAAAAACACGCAGCCATACCAGTCCCACAAGCCAAAGTCTCATCTTCAACGCCACGCTCATAAGTTCTGACTCTTAAGTTTTTACCTTCTATAAAAGCTATATTTACATTTGCATTATATTTATCTCTAAGCTCTCTTGCTTCAGCAATATCGAACTTTGTTATATCTTTTGTAAAATGAACTAAATGTGGAACTCCAGTATCAAGAAGCCACCATGATTTGCCATTTTCTAAAATCTCTTTATCTATAATCTTTGGAGGAGTTAGTTCACTCAAAACCATATCTCCATCAACCACAGCTCCTATAACCCCAGCACCTGTTAAAAATTTCATTACATTTTGTGCCAACTCATTTGCATAAGCATAGTGTGCACAAGCTCTTGAACCATTTCCACACATATTGGCTTCACTTCCATCAGAGTTGTAAAATTGCCACTCAAAATCAATCTTTGATTTATCTCCTCCAATCTCATTTTCACTCTTAGGAAGAAGCACGATGAGCCCATCTGCTCCTATACCGTTTTGTCTATGACATAGTTTTTTTGCAAGAACACTTCTATCTTTTTTAACAAATGTATGAAAAATTACAAAATCATTTCCGTTTGCACTATATTTTGTTACTCTCATTTTTTCTCCAGATATTTAGCTTTTATCTTCTCTACAAACTCTTCGCACTCACGTTGAAGATGTTTCAAATCCCCTGAGTTATCAATCACCCAAGTTGCTCTTTTTTTCTTCTCTTCTATATCCATTTGGGACTCTATGCGCCTAAGTGACTCTTCTCTGGAGAAACCGTTTCTTTTTATAAATCTCTCTAGTTGAAGCTCTTTTGGAACATATACAACAACACTCTCTTTTATATCATAAGCACCACTCTCAAAAAAAAGCGGAATATCTATGAGGTATGGAAACATAAAACTATCCTGCTTTACACTTCTTTGCTCTATCTCCGCTCTTATTTTAGGGTGTAAAAAACTCTCTAGCTTCTTTTTTGCTACGCTATCGGAGAAAATCAGAGTTCCAAGCTTAGAACGATTTACACTCGCACCATCAACAAACTCATCCCCAAAATTTTCCCTAACCCAAATAGATGAAGCATCAAGTATATCATGCGAGATTGCATCAGCATCTATAACTCTCATGCCATTTAGTGACAAAAGAGAAGCAACAGTACTCTTTCCAGTAGCAATTCCTCCACTTAGAGCTATAGCATACTTAAATGCCATTAGTTTTTAATGATTCCCAAGTACTCTTTGCGGATGTAATTCCCCATAGCAAAAGATGCTACATGTATATCACAGTTATAGTAGCTAAGACCATCAATCATATCTGCACGTTGCAAAATCACATCTGCTGTTGGATGATACTCTTTAGAAGCTAAAAGAGCTGTTTTACCATTACCTATGTTGTATGGCATTATGATTTTAAAATACTTTCCAAGCGTCTTCATCAAACTCTTATTAGCTTCAACGTTATCCAAAGATGGATGAGCAGTTACAAACTGTCCATCTTTTCTAAGAACTCTGTTTATATGTGACAGATATGCCTCATCACTACTCATCTCTGAGATAACAACATCAAAACTAGCATCGCCCAAAGAACTTATCTCGTTCAATGAGCAACCACTTGTTTTTAAGTTTGACTCTTTATGTCTTGCTACTTCTGCACTAAGCAACTCTGCTTTATCGCTTATAACTAAAATATCTTTTGCCTCTTTTGACGTGCACAAAGGCACATGCACCATCATTTCATTGTAAATAAAATCTCTCATTTTTATAATTTCCTAAGTTGTTTTGCGCGATTTTAACATATTAGAATTAAAATATCTAACTTAATTTTAACGTCACGACTTTTATCTATGCTTAAAATAAGCTATCGGTAAGTCATATAATGATAATATTATCACAATTTTCAAAATCAAAGGGACTCTCATGGCTATATCAAGAAGAGGTGTTTTAGCGCTAGGCACTTTAGCGGTTGCATCTTCAGCTCTTAATGCAAGCACAAAAAATTCAACCCAAAAAACAGACAAAAAAACTAACTTAAAAACAGACTACAAAGCGGCACTGCCAGATACCAAAAATCCAAGAGTTGTGGTAGTTGGCGGAGGGTGGTCAGGGCTCTCCATAGCAAAATATACAAAAGTTTTCGCACCAAATGCTGATGTTATTTTAGTTGAGCAAAGACATGAGTTTATCTCTTGCCCAGTTAGCAATTTATGGGTTGTTGATAAAGTAAAGCTTGAGTATCTAACACATGACTACCTACAAGCGGCGCGAAAAAACAACTATACCTATTTTCACGCAACAGCCATTGATCTTGACAAAGAAAACCAGATACTAAAAACCAGTGAAGGAAATATTAGCTACGACTATTTGGTATTTGCTCCAGGTATTGAGTATGACTACTCTCGTTGGACAAAAGATATAGCTTTTGAAAATAGATTAAGACAGGAGTATCCAGCTGGATTTATCCCTGGCTCAGAGCACATGACACTAAAAAATAAAGTCATAAACTTCAAAGGTGGTAATTTTATACTAACTGTTCCTGCTGGAAATTATAGATGCCTTCCTGCCCCATACGAGAGAGCATGTGTTATTGCAGACTACTTTAAACAAAAAAAACTAAATGCAAAAGTGATTGTACTTGATGCAAATAACGCCATAACCATAAAAGAAAAAGGCTTCCAATCAGCATTTGATGAGCTTTATGCAGACTATATAGAGTATGTTCCAAACGGCGTAATTACAAAGATAGATTTAGATAACAAAGTTGTTCATACAGAGTTTGATGAGTATGAGTTTGAAGATGCTGCATTTTATCCTCAAGTAAGAGGTGCAAAGATTTTAGAGCGAGTAGGACTTGCAAAAGATGCTAAAAATAAAATGGAAGCTTACATCAACGAACTCACGTACGAGGCAATTGATGCTAAAAATGTATATATTACTGGCGATTCTCGCCCAATGGGATTTTCAAAATCAGGTAACACTTCTAACTCAGAAGGAAAATATGTAGCTTCTTTAATAGCACAAAAGATAAATAAGACAAAAAAAATAAAATGGGAATCACCAACTACTACATGTTTCTCTGCTATTTCAATAGCTCCAGAAAAAGCGATTTATATATATACACAATACGCTTACGATAAAGATATTGTATTTAGTTTTGCAGATACAATAAGCGGTGAAGATTGGAAAAAAGATGGTCTTCAACACGCCACATCACTCTATAATTGGGCTGATGCAATGTATGATGATATGTTCAACTAACAAATACATTCATAAGTAGAAGAGATGTTTTTCATTTCTTTTACTTATTTTCTTTCGATAAACAAATCTCTGATATAATCCGCACTCTAAAATCAAAATATACAAAATGGAGTTAAAATGAATTTTAACAAAATCAGAAAAAACTGTAGAATCATTAGAATTGTCGCTGGTTTAGCACTTATCGCTACTGGATTTATAACTGGCAATGCATGGTTTTACTTAGGTGCTCTGCCTTTAGCTGCTGGGATAGCCAACTTCTGTCCACTATGCATCATCACTAAAAAATGCTCTATAAAGTAAATTAACTCTGGCTTTAACTCTCATTAGATATAATTTCCCACTTTAAATATGGGAGCCATACATGAGCCAAATAAGCTACAAAGATGCTGGCGTCGACATAGACGCTGGTAATAGTTTCGTAGAAAACATCAAACCTTTAGTAAAATCAACAAAAATTCCAGGTGTTCTAGGTGGCATTGGCTCTTTTGCTGGAGCATTTGAGCTCCCACAAGGCTTCAAAGAGCCTGTGATGTTAGCTGCTACTGATGGTGTTGGAACAAAATTAAAACTAGCTATCGACTCTGGCATACACAACACAGTAGGCATCGACCTTGTCGCTATGTGTGTAAACGATCTTCTTTGTAACTTTGGTACTCCCTCTTTTTTCTTAGACTACTATGCAACAGGAAAGCTTGACGTAAAAACTGCAACAAACGTTGTAGCAGGGATTGCGGAGGGATGTATTCGTGCAGAGTGTGCACTTATTGGAGGAGAGACTGCTGAGATGCCAGGAATGTATTCACATGATGATTATGATTTGGCAGGTTTTGCAGTTGGCGTTGCCGAAAAAGGCGAGATGGATAGAGTATCCATGGTTAGGGCAGGACATAAACTAATAGCACTTCCAAGTTCAGGACTACACTCAAACGGCTTCTCTCTAGCTAGAAAAGTTCTATTTGAAAAAATGAACTTAAACTTTAACGATGACTTCAACGGCAAACCTCTTATTCAAACACTTCTTGAGCCTACAAAAATCTATGTAAAAACATTTAAAGCTTTAAAAGAGCATATCGTAGCTCTTGCACATATCACTGGGGGCGGTATAGTAGAGAATCTCCCACGTGTTTTGCCTGATGGCTTAATGGCTGAGATAAAAAAAGATACTATAAAAGTACTTCCGATTTTTGAGCTAATCTCACAACATGTGGATAGCGAAGAGATGTTTAGAGCCTTCAATATGGGTGTTGGAATGATTTTAGTTGTAAAAGAGGAAGATGTTTCTTATGTTCTATCTAAAACAGATGGTTACCTAATAGGGGAAATCAAAGAGGGAAAAAGAGAAGCTAAACTTATCTAGTGTGTCGTTCAAAAAAATTATAGGGGCTACACCCCTATAACACTACTTAAATGGTTTATTTAAGTCTTTAATTATATCGCCAGGAATTGACGCAATTCCAGCAAATTGTCCCATTCCTAAAAGTGGGTAGTTCATCGCTATATAGTACTCAGCTTTAAGCATAGTTGCTTTTCCTCCGCTTACTACAATTGGCCAAGGTAGTAAACCTGCATTTTCGCGACCAATTTTTGAAACAAATCTTTTTGTACCACGGCCTATCTCATATCCTACAAGAGTTGTATCATCAGATATTTTTAACTCATAAACAAGAGCTTTACCTTTTTGATACTCTTTTAACTTTGCAATTAAATCAGCATTAGCTCCTTCACTCAAAACTTCTACATCTTGATAGTAAGGCATACCTAAAGTAAAGTGATAACCAGCAAGGTCTTCAAACTCCATCTTATCTTTTGATGGTGTTAAACTTGGAAATACTTTTGTAAGTTTTGCGCTTATTGCGCTAAAAGTTGCATGATTATAATCATCTTGCATATAAGCTTTTCCAAAATATACTGGATTTGTTAAAGAGATAGTTTTCGCTTCATCATCAATATAAAGCTTCATTACAGCTATATTTGCACGATTTGGTTTTGCAGCCTCTTTTTTAAGTGAAGGGCATGTAAAAATAACTACGTTACCAGCCTTAACACTCTCAAATGTAGCCACTACTTCAAAACCGCCATCAGTCAGTTTAGCTTTAGCATCATCAACGCTCATATGAGCGCCTTGAAGATAAGTACTTACATCACCCTTTGGCTCATCGCCACTAGCTTTTAACTCTGCACCTTTATGAGCGCATCCTACAAATGTTACAACAGCAATACCTGCTAGAAAATTTAGTAACTTTCTCATATCTCTTTTGCTCCTAAGCTAATCATGATGCTTCTAATTTTTGCATCCATATCTTTTATAAATTTAATTTGTGCAGGGTCTGTGATATGACCAAAAGTAATCCAGTTCTCAACACTTGGCATACCAACATGAAGCACATCTTTATCTTTTTCAACATACATATACATTGAACATGGAGCAGAAGCACCTAGTTCAGGACGTTGCCATACGTTAAACACTGTATATGAAAATGTAAAGTGACAAAGTGAATAAACCCAGTAAGCGTCATATCTGTCATTTTCTAAATCATTATCAGCCCAAAACTCTGCAAAATCTCTCTTACCAGCTATGATATACTCTTCTTTTTCAAATGCTTTTTCAAATTTTTCCATAAAGTCAAATTTTGCATCTAAAATGTCTCCGCTTCTATCAAAAGGAACTTCAAACTCCATCATTGTTTTGTCGTTAAGTTTATCTATTTCAACATACTCAACTTCTCCACCCATACCATTATCAGTTGCTTCACTCAAAGCATCTATATATGATGTAAATTGCTTTCTTACTTCAGGATCTTTTACCTTTGTAATATCAAGCATAGCTTCAGGAGTCAATGTTCCAACGTAAGTTTTTGTTTCACTTTTCTTCTTGTAGATAAGATAGTTTAATGGAGCAAAACCACCAAGTGCAGGTTCTTTCATAAGAAGTTCGCGCATATTTTCTTCATTTGATATCGTGATAAAACCAAGATTATCAAGATTTTCAACATAATCAGCTTTATACTGAGGATTTGGTTTGCCATCTTTTAACAATTTAGTACCATAGAAAAGTCTATAATAGTACTCAATTCCAGGGTGCACATCTTTAGGAGTAAATCCTGCATCCTCTAAGTCAACTTCTAAAATTGCGTTGAATGCTTTATCTCTCTCTTTTGCATCACCCTCTGATACGTTTAGTCTAATAGCCTGATAACCAAATGCCATGGTTGATGTCAATGCTAATAAAACTACTGTTTTTACTAATCTGCTTAACATGTTGTTCCTTTTTTTGCTTAAGTTAAATTTGTGATAATAGTATCACAAAAAAATCTAAAAATATTATATCATACAATTCTGTAACTTTTCTGAAAATATTTATTTGATTTTTTTATGAAGCGAGGTGCCACCAAGAAGGCGACACCGTGTGTGTGAAGAGAATTTCTTAGAACGCGTAGTTAAGTTGAACTGTATAACCTTGCTCAGAGTGTTCAGTTGTGATATCTTGACCTGTGAAGTTTGTCAGCGTTTCTTTGTTTTCTAAACCAAATACAGCTGCAACGTCAAGCGAAAGCGTTTCATTAAATGCATATGTTCCGCCAAGCGTTATATGAGACTCTTGTGTACCAGGAAAGCCCAATAAATTGAATGTATTTGTCAAAGACGCCCCACCAGCTTCATAATTTTGATCTAAAGCTAAGCCTTTGCCCATGTTGTCTTGAACAGCACCTTTTGCATACTGGTAACCTGCACGTAGTGCCCATCCATCAGTAGCGTACTCATAGCCTACTGCATAAACATCCTGGTCTTCCCAGCCAAAATCTTTATAAACTTCAGCATCTTCCCAAGCAATCATTTTATAATCTAAAGCGATTGTATGACCTTGCATAGTATAGCTGACACCAATGCCCATTTCAGCAGGTGTTGCCATTTCTGTCAAGCCTTGTGCTACTGCTGTTGAAGCTGTAGGATTTCCCGTTTGATCCATTGTCATAGGAGTTATTGTATTTGACAATACATCATCTACATCAAATTTTATCTCTGACTTATATACAGCACCAATTGTAAAACCGTCTGTTTCATATGCCAAACCTATATTGTATCCTAGCGCCACATCTTGAGCGACACCAGCTCCTGCACTAAACTCGTTAAAAGAAGGATCAGCAAATGTATATTGAATATCTAAAGCAGAATACTGAACTATTGGAGTCATACCAACTGTAAAACCATTAGACGTATAAGCTAGAGGAACACCAAACTGCATAGTTTGAAGTGCAGTTACCATATTCATCTGTGTAGCACCATCTAAGATGGTATCAGTATCGCGGTAGTCAACACCTAAGCCGCCTGTACCCCACATACCGATACCCCAGTAGAAGTTATCATTAACTTTGCTTGCTAAAGAAACAGAAGGAATTACAAAGAAGTCAGCATCACTTTCCGCAGAACTAGTAAAATCAGCAGTACCGTCGGGTGCAGTACCTGGTCCACCAAGTCCCATTAAGTCAAGTCCTTGTGAGGTTTTAACATCAGGTAAAAAAACTGTTCCACCAAAAGATACCTCATTGTTACCTTTAATAGTAGTAATTAAAGCAGGGTTTGCAAGAGCTGACTCAGCACCGTGACCAACACCAATACCAGTTCCACCCATACCCATAGATTTTGCACCTACGGCAATCATTGTTGCACCATTCGTTGCGAATGCAGATGTTGCACCTAAAGCCAATGCAGCTACTACTGCAAGTTTAATTGTTCTTTTCATTTTCTCTCCTACGAGTATTTTTTAGAATAGAAGCATTATAGGCGAGTAATTTTTAACTGTATCTTAAATGAAAAGTAAACAAACTCAAACAAAACTTAAATAAATAGCCAAAAAAACATATATTATAAGTTCCATCTATGAATCTAATCAATATCTTCTATAAAAAAGCT
>CAMBTK010000001.1 GCA_945870785.1 Sulfurimonas crateris | reverse complement strand
CTCTCTATGGCGATTGACGGCAACGAGCCTGATAATATAAGAGAGCTACTTGAAATTGAGATGGAGCAAACAAGTAATCGCCATAAGGTGCACGGTTCTATTTTTGCTCAATGGTCGGGCCTTGCAGGAGCGATGGGGATGGTTGGAACGCTTATTGGTCTGGTTGCGATGCTTATGAACATGGCAGATCCTTCGGCAATTGGTCCGTCAATGGCGGTTGCGCTTCTTACAACATTGTACGGTGCGGTTATTGGAAACGTTGTCGGAAATCCAATAGCAAATATTTTGGGAATTAGAAACGATGAAGAATCATTGGTTAAGGAGATGATTTTAACAGGAATTATGTCCATCCAATCAGGTGATGCACCAAGAGCATTAGAGTCAAAACTATTAAGTTATCTAGCTCCAAATGAGCGTGTGAGTCAATTTAACTAATGGCAAAAAACAAGTGTCCAGATTGCCCTACTTGTATGCCAGAGTGGTTGGCAGCATTTGGGGATTTAATGTCTCTGCTCTTATGTTTTTTCGTTCTTCTCTTATCTATGTCTAGTATGGATGCGAAAAAAGTATCAGAAGCTATTGGTTCACTATCTGGCGCGATGAGCGTTTTAGAAGGTGGTATAAAAACCGAAGTTTCAAAAAGACGTATTCAGGAATCTACTCCGATTGAGTCAGCTGATGAGACTTCAGATCAGGTAAATAGAATTTCAGCTGCTATGAAGGAGATGAATGAGATACAAGAGTCTCAGGCTTCTACACAAGGAAATGGTGCGGTTGTATCTTTAGAAGAGGCACAAGATGGCTTTGTGATAGAGCTTCCAGCTTCTCTTCTTTTTAAACAAGGTAGCGCAGTTATTCAAAATGAAGATTCACTTCTGTTTTTAAAAAGAATCGCTCTTATAATTGGCGAGTTGCCAAATGAGACAACCGTAAGCGTATGCGGACATACTGATGATCAAGGGCCAGGTGCAAAGAGTCCATATAAAGACAATTGGGAACTCTCATCAGCTAGAGCTATATCTGTTTTGCAAGAGTTACTGCTTGATGGAGTAGATCCAAAACGTATTAGCGCTGCAGGATACGCAGAGTTTTCGCCAAAAGTAACAAATGCAACAGAGAACGGAAGAGAACAAAATCGTAGAGTTGAACTCCGTTTTTATGGTTCAAAAGCTGAAGGTAAGTCAAAAGTAGAACAGAGTGTTTTAGAAAAGGCAGCAGCAAAATAATGTTTAGAATTTTTCTATCTATTTTACTGCTTGGTGTAATCTCTCTTTTTGGTGCTGATAATATTGCTATTCCAACTATGAATTTTGAACTCTCAGCACCTAACTCGCCACAACAACTAGTTAGTTCACTTAATGTTCTTGTTCTTTTAACTCTTCTCTTTTTAGCACCAAGTATGGTGCTTGTTATGACAACTTTTACAAGATTTGTTATTGTGTTTGGTTTTTTACGTCAAGCAATGGGAACACAACAAGTACCTCCAACTCAGCTTTTAGTTATGCTTGGTATGATTTTGACATTTTTTGTAATGGAGCCAGTTGGCATAAAAGCTTATGAAGATGGAATAAAACCATATATAGAAGAGAAGATAGGCTATGAAGAGGCATTTGATAAAACAGCTCTTCCTTTTAAAAATTTTATGATTAGAAATACAAGAGAGAAAGATTTGGCACTATTTTTTAGAATAAGAAAGATGCAAAATCCTACAACTATTGCAGAAGTTCCTCTCTCTATCATTATTCCAGCTTTTGTTATAAGTGAGTTAAAGACGGCTTTTGAGATAGGTTTTTTGCTATTTTTACCATTTTTGGTAATTGATATGGTTGTTGCATCCATCCTCATGTCCATGGGTATGATGATGTTACCGCCTGTTATGATTGCGCTGCCCTTTAAGATACTCATTTTTATTCTTATAGATGGATGGAATCTGCTTATTGGCAATTTAATAGCGTCAATAAAATAGATAAAGTAGATAAATTGAATTGTAAATATTTTGGAATATGTGGTGCATGTATAGTATATGATGGCGGGTATGAGGCTCAGCTTCTCAAAAAAACAGAGTTAAATAGAGAACTTTTCAGACCTTTTTATATAGATGAAATATCTATTTTTGAATCTCCTCAGAGTAACTACCGTTCAAGAAGTGAGTTTAAAATCTGGCATAAAGGAGATGAAATAATCCATTATGCTATGAATAGAGCAGATAAAAATGGTGTTGTTTTTATTGATGAGTGTCCACAAGTTAACAATCATATTTTCACTCTTATGCCAAAACTCTTAAAAGCACTTAAAAATGAGAAGATAGACTTTAAGCTATTTGGTGTGGATTTTTTAAGTTCAAGCAGTGGTGAGATAGTAGTCTCTTTGCTTTACCATAGAGCTTTAGATGCTACTTTTAAAGAGATAGCACAAAAGATTTCTGATGAGCTTGGTATCTATATAATAGGACGAAGCAGAGGTCAAAAAATCATAATAAAACAAGATTATGTAACTGAAGTCTTACACGTAAATGGCGATGAATTTAGATTTAACTATATAGAAAATAGCTTCACACAGCCAAATTCAAAAGTAAATGAGCAGATGATAGGGTGGGCGCTTAAAGAGCTTATAAACACAGACTCTGATTTGTTAGAACTATATTGTGGTGCTGGAAATTTTACAATACCTTTTGCAAAAAAATTTAGAAAAGTTTTAGCAACAGAGATATCAAAATCTTCAATAAATGCTGCAAAATCAAATATGTCCTTAAATGAAGTGGAAAATATCTCCTTTGTTCGCATGGGAGTTGAAGAGTTCGTAGAAGCACTAGATGGTGTGAGAGTTTTTAACAGAATGAAAGAGATAGATATAGACTCGTATGAGATTAAAACTATCTTTGTGGACCCTCCAAGAAGTGGAATGGATGAGGCTACATGCAGATTTGCCGCAAGGTATGAAAATATCATATATATATCATGTAATCCTCAAACACTAGCTAGAGACTTAGAGTTACTAACAAAGACACATAAAGTAATAGATATGGCTCTTTTTGACCAATTTCCATATACACATCATGCTGAAATGGGTGTAAAACTTGTTAAAAAATAGCAAAAATATTAATGCTATAATGGCGCAAATAATTTAAAGACAGCATTATGAAAAAAATACTAATAATTAGCGATGGTGAGGTTGCAGAACACTTTATTAATAGAGTTGTAGATGCCTATACGAGTGAAAATATATACTATATAGTTCAAACAAAACATAAAAAATTTCCAAATGCAAATCCTTCACGTTTTAAGTTTTATGAGTTTGATCCAACTAGCTTCTATAAACTAGCAAATTTACTAAAAATGGAGTTTGTTCAAGTCATCATAGTTATGGATAATCCGCTAGATGTTGAAAATACAATTCAAAATATAAGAAGCATAAAAAAGAATCTGCGTATTATCATCCTCAATAAGTGGAAGCTAAAAAATGAAGACCCAAATATTGTTTTGATTAATTCAAAAGAGATTCTATCTTCAAGACTTCTTGATTATCTGCCAAATGTTCCTGTAATTGCCCAAAATGTCGGCATTGGAGAGGGTGAAATAATGGAAGTATTAGTTCCATTTGGAAGCTCATTTGTATATAAACATATTGGCGTTATTGAACAAAAAGAGTGGAGAATAGTCGCTATTTATAGAAATAGAAAGCTTATTATGCCAAACCGTCGTCGTATGATTCAACCAAACGATTTGTTGGTTTTAGTCGGTGAACCAGCAGTTTTGAGATCTGTTTATAGAGCTATAAAAAGAGAATTAGGTCAATTTCCAGAGCCTTTTGGTTCAAATATATATATATATTTAGATATGGATTTGATTGATTCTAAGAAAATACCAGACTTCATAGAAAGAGCAATATTTTCACATGAAAAATTTGGACACTCTTTGATTATAAAAATTGTAAATCCAAATAATATTGAAACTATCTGGAAAGTAAAAGAGTATAGAAGTGACAACGTAACCATCGATATTAATTACGATAGTAAAAATTTAAAAGAGAGTTTTTTTAATGATATAAAAATATATCATATTGGACTTGTAGTTGTCTCTAATGAGATATTTAAAAACTACAACATGCGCAGTGTGCTTTATGAAGCGCATGTTCCTGTCCTTAAAATAGCAGAAAAGCAGATATCTTCAGTCAAAGATGCTTCTATTATTCTTGGAGACAATCGCGACTTAGAAAAAATATCATCTACTATTTTTGACATCTCTGAAAAAATGAATCTAAACATAGAGTTATATAATTATATGAATGAGCCTCAAGATGCTAAAGAGATTGTGATAGAGCATTACTATAACTTATCTGCTATTTTTTCAAAGACAATTAAAGTTCTAAAAGAGAGTGAAAACCCGATTAAAAAGCTAAAACATAAAGATGATTTTATTCAGATTTTACCATTTAGTAAAAAATTGACACAAAAAACTCTATATTCTCTTCTCTCTACAGATAGCGAAAGGCTTTATCATAAGCTAGATAGCAATCATCAAATCTTTATACCGATACAGATTTAGGTAGCCTCTTTAGCGACTTTTTATCCTTTTTTAAGTATTATATATCCACTTAATTTAATTAATTTTTGGACATATAATGCAAGTACATATTGAGCTTAAAAAAGTTGTAGATAACTCTTACGACATAACGATAGACACTCTTCCTAAACTCCATTTTGATACAAAAGTAGCTGTTGTTACAAACTCGACAGTCTCTGCTCTTCATTTAGAGTATCTTCTAAAAAAGATAAGCGCAAAAGAGCTTCATGTTGTAACTCTGCAAGATGGAGAACAGTATAAAAATCAAGAGAGCATAGATGCTATTTTGGACTCTCTTTTTGAACACCGCTTTAACCGAAAGTCAATGATTATCGCATTTGGAGGCGGCGTTATTGGTGATATGAGCGGATACGTTGCTAGTATCTATCAACGAGGGATAGATTTTATCCAGATACCAACTACACTTTTATCCCAAGTAGATGCAAGTGTCGGCGGTAAAACAGGGATGAATAATAGATATGGAAAAAACTTAGTAGGTGCTTTTCATCAACCTCGTGCTGTATATATAGATCCATATTTTTTAACAACTCTACCGTCAAGAGAGTTTGGTGCTGGAGTAGCAGAGATTGTGAAAATGGCTGTGACGTTCAACAAAGAGTTTTTTGAGTTTTTAGAAACCGCAGAACTAAACAAGCCAGAAGTGCTTCAAGAGGCGATAAAAAGAGCAGTTCAAACAAAAGCTAAGGTTGTTACCGAGGATGAAAAAGAGCAGGGGATTAGAGCTGCTCTAAATTATGGACATACGTTTGGTCATGTTGTAGAAAATGAGACTGCGTATAAAGAGTTTTTGCATGGTGAAGCCGTTGCTATTGGAATGGTTATGGCAAATGAGATGGCTATAAAGATGAACTATATGAACGAGAAAGAAGCATACAGAGTTAGAGCTCTTTTAGAAAAATATGCTCTACCAACAACTTATACTATAAAAGATGTAAAATCATTTTATGAAGCCTTCTTTCTGGATAAAAAGAGTTCTGACTCTGCTATAACTTTCATACTTCCTCTTGGAATAGGCGATGTTGTGATTACAGATAAAGTTGATAAAAGTACTGTTATGTGCGTATTAAATAAGTTTGGAATATAGTAGATGAGAAAAATATTTTTTTATATACTAATAGCTTCATCACTACTTTTTAGTGATACTTTAAAAACTGAAACAAAACCAACTCAAGAAGAGTTAGAGCGTATAAAAATAGAGCAAGAGAGAGTTGTAAGAGAGAAAATATCTCAATTAACAACAGATTTAAAAGTTGTTGAGGAGGGAATATCTAAAAAAGATAGTGTTTGGATTAAGAGTTACGCCTCTTATCTTACATCTTTAGAAGTTAGAGAGAGCCTTGATAAGATTACTGAGAGAATTCACTATCTTCAAAAAAAGAGAGATAAAACTCTTAGTGAAGCAGATGAATTAAATGCGCTTATAGGGCGTGAGAAGATTTTAACATCACAAATTGAGAAATTAAAAAGAAAAGATAGTTCACCATTTTCAAATCTTATAACTCCACCAAATATAGACGAAATTCCTTCTGTTACAAATCCGCTAGATATTTTTATGGGAATCTCTTTGATGAAAACTTTAGATAAAGGTTTCAATGATTATGTTCTAAAAAAAGATGAATTAAATAAGCTAATAACACTTCTACGTGCAGAGATAAATATATATACCCAATTAGAAGTTATCGATACCGAGAATAAATATAAAGAGCAGTTAGATTTTAAATTAAAACAGCTAGAGAGATTTGAATCAGCGCAAGATACGATGAATGTTACAGCTGATGTTTATGAAAAAAGATTAGACATTATAGAGGTAAATATAAACAAAGAGATAGAAGTTCAAATTGTAAAGCTTATTAAAATAGTTGTTACAGTTTTTGTTGTTTTTCTTATTTTCTTCTCGTTGAAGCTAATTATAAAAAGATACATCAAAGATAATGAACGCTTCTATATGGCAAATAAAATTATCACTTTTGTTAATTTTACATTGATTATTTTAATACTGTTTTTTAGTTATATCGAAAATGTAAACTACCTTGTTACAATCTTGGGATTTGCTTCTGCTGGTATCGCAATTGCCATGAAAGATTGGTTTATGAGCATACTTGGGTGGCTTGTAATCGTCTTTGGCGGAAGCGTGCATGTAGGAGATAGAATTCGTGTTGATATGGATGGTATGCAGTATGTTGGTGATGTTATGGATATTTCACTGCTTCGTATGACTATACTTGAAGATATAACACTCACCGCAGTTACTCAAAATAGAAGAGCTGGGCGAATTATTTTCATACCAAACAACTACATCTTTACAAGAATGATAGCAAACTACACACACAGCTCACTAAAGACTGTTTGGGATGGGGTTAAGATAACTATAACCTTTGATTCTAACCACAAAAAGGCGATGCATTTAGCAAAAGAGATAACTAAAAAATTCTCAAAAGGCTATACAGACATCACAAGAAAACAGCTCAATAAACTAAGAAGCAACTATAGCCTCAAAAATACAAATGTTGAGCCTAGAATTTTCTCTTTTATTGAGCCAAATGGTATCTGTATAGATGCTTGGTATTTGACAAATGCGTATGGCACACTAACGCTCAGAAGTGTTATTTCTACGGAGATAATAGACGCTTTTTTAGCAGAAGATGACATAACTATTGCATATCCTACTCAGATGCTTCATATGGAAGCTTCTGCTAAGAGAAAGCCTCCATTTGAGAGCGATGAAGTAGTATAAATGAAGAAAAAAGTATATTTTAAAACCTTTGGGTGCAGAACAAATCTATATGATTCTCAGGTAATGATGAGCTCACTTAAAGAGTACGATATAACTGAGGATGAAAACGAAGCAGACGTTGTGGTCATCAACTCATGTACAGTTACAAATGGAGCCGATTCACACGTACGCTCATATATCTCACATGTAGAAAAAAATGGTGGTGCTAAAATCTTTTTAACAGGATGCGGTGCCCATACAAAGGGCGAAAAACTACTAGAGCAAGGAAGAGTTGCTGGAGTTTTTGGACAGAGTGAAAAAGTTAAAATAGACGAGATGCTAAACAAAGAAGAGCCTTTTTATGAGCCTGGGGATTTGAACCATATAGATGAGAGCGTTGTAGATGATTTTATTGGTAAGAGCAGAGCTTTTATAAAGATTCAAGAGGGGTGTAATTTTCGTTGCTCTTACTGTATCATCCCTTATGTTCGTGGTGATGCTAGAAGCATGGATGAAGAGAAGATTTTAGAGCAGATAAGAAGACTTGCTCGTAATGGCTTTGGAGAGTTTATCTTAACTGGAACAAATGTAGGAAGTTATGGTCAAAATAGTGATAGTTCAATTGCTTCACTTATGAAAAAAATATCTCAAATTCGCGGTGTAAGACGTATACGAGTTGGAAGCGTAGAACCAATTCAAATCAGTGATGAGTTTAAGGAGATATTAGACGAGCCATGGCTTGAGAAACACCTTCATATTGCTCTTCAACACACATCTCCGCAGATGTTAAAGTTTATGAATAGACGAAATGTTTATAAGCATGACAGAGAGCTCTTTGAATTACTCTCAAGCAAGGGTTTCGCAGTCGGAACAGACTTTATAACTGGTCATCCAGGGGAGAGCAGTGCACTATGGGATGAAGCTATGAAAAATGTGAGAGAGCTTCCACTCACTCATTTACACGCATTTACTTACTCAAAGCGTGATGGTACTCCATCTGCTACAATGAAGCCAGAAGTAAATGGGGATGTTGCCAAAGAGAGACTTCATGAGCTTGAAAGTATAGTTAAAGAGAAAAATTTTGCTTTTAGAAAAGCCTTCAGAGGCACACTTGATGTTCTAATAGAGAGTCAAAAAGATGATTTATATGTAGGATATGATCAACACTTTAACAAAATAATGGTACGCTCTAACGAGGATTTGCTGGGTAATTGGATTAATATTAATGACTATGAAGTAAAAGAGGAGTCTAACTATGGTAGGGTCTAAAACAAATAGAGTAATACTTTATGTATCTGCTACTTTGGTAATTATGCTTATTTTATTTGCTATGTTAAGGGACAATGCAGAACTAATAACTCTTAAAGATGCAACAAAAATTTTAGATAATAAAAGCGTAAAAAGTGTTATAGCATCACAGGAGTATGTGTATCTGAAAACTGATGGTGAAATATATAAAATAGCCTCATCTCAAGTATCACCAAAAATGTTTTCAAACTATCAAGTTACTATAAAAAATAGCTCAAATATAGTACTTTATTTTCTTTTTTTAGTTCTATTTTTAGGTCTTGCCACGCTACTCTATAGATGGTTTAGAGCAAATAATTACTTCAGTGTTGCAAAAGTAGAGAGTGGTAATTACGGCTCTAAACAAGAGAGCTCAAGACCTATTGAGTCCATAAAGAGTGATGTTACATTTGATGATATCGGTGGAATAAGTGATGTTAAAAGTGAACTAGAAGAGATTATAGATTTTATGAAAAAACCAAAACGTTATAAAAGTTTTGGTGCTAGAATGCCTCGTGGTGTGCTCTTAGTTGGTCCTCCGGGAGTTGGAAAGACTATGATTGCAAAAGCTGTTGCAAACGCCGCTGGTGTGCCATTTTACTACCAAAGTGGTGCATCTTTTGTTCAGATATATGTTGGAATGGGCGCAAAAAGAGTTCATGAACTTTTTACCGCTGCTAAAAATAGCGCACCTGCAATTATCTTTATAGATGAGATTGATGCCGTTGGTAAAAAAAGAGATGGTCAAAGAAGTGATGAGAGAGAAGCAACACTTAACCAACTTCTAACCGAGATGGATGGCTTTGAAAACTCAAGCGGAATCATTGTCATAGCTGCAACAAACAAGATTGATGTTTTAGACTCAGCGCTCCTTAGAGCTGGAAGATTTGATAGAAGAATTTTTGTAGAGCTTCCAACAAATAAAGAGAGAGCTTTGATATTATCTAAATACTTAGAAAAAGTTCCAAATGATGTAGATGTAAAAACGATAGCAAATATGACAGTAGGCTTTAATGGCGCATCTTTGGCTGCACTTGTAAACGAAGCTTCACTTCTGGCTATCAGGCAGCATGATTTTCAAGTAACTATAGATCATTTTGACCAAGTAAAAGACAAAGTTATGTTTGGTAAGAAAAAGCTTCAGATTTTAAGTGATACACAAAAGAGATACCGTGTTACATATCAGGCTGCAAAGGTTGTTTGTGCAACTTATTATGATCTTCCTTTTGAGAAGATATTACTCTCCAATGAGAAACTGACACCTTCTACTGACGAACCACTCATAAAGCATGAACTTGAATCAAGAGTGAAAATGCTCTTAGCTGGTATAGTTGCATGTAATATCAAATACTCTGAGCATGCAAGTAGTGCAAAAGCTGACTTAGATGAAGCAAAAGAAGTTGTTGAAAAGATGATTACAGAGTATGGAATGGGCTCAACTTTGATTGCAAATGAGAGCGAAAAAGAGATACTTATAAATAGACTATATAACGAAACAAAAAGCCTCTTAGAGTCACTTGATAGAGTTATCAGAAAAGTTGAAGATGTTTTAAACGATAGAGAGAGCATAACAAAAATGGAAGTAAAAAAGTATATAAATGAAGTTTTATAGCGGTTTTACTCTAGAAAATGAAGAGATATATTTTGATAAATATATAAACAAAAGCAGATATACGATTTGCGGATTTAGCTATGGAGCTATAAGAGCGATAGAGGATACTAAAGAGCATCTAAGAGATTTAAAAAGAGTAGATACTCTTCAACTATTTTCACCAGCTTTCTTTCAAAATAGAGATGAAAAGTTTAAAAAAACGCAAATAGTTGGGTTTATAAAAAATAGAGATTTGTATATAGATAATTTTACTAAAACGTGTTTTCATCCATACCTTCAAAAAAATCTAGATCATAATGAAGATGATGTAAATCAGCTAAAAGAGTTGCTGTTTTATGAGTGGGACAAGCAAGAACTAAAAGAAATAGCTAAAAGTGGCGTAAAGATAGAAGTATATCTTGGAGAGAAGGATATGGTTATAAATGCAGATGTTGCTAGGGAGTTCTTTTTAGAGTTTGCTACAGTAACTTACATAAAAGATGCAAACCATTTTTTATTAATAAATTAGGAGAAAAAGATATGAGTAATATAAAAATAGGCGTAATAACAGCAAGTGATAGAGCAAGTAAAGGAATTTATGAAGATATATCTGGTGTTGCCATCCAAGATACAATGAAAGAATATCTAGTTAGTGAGTTTGAAATAGTCTATAGATGTATCCCTGATGAGCAAGATATGATAGAAAAAACTATGATAGAGCTATGTGACACAGAGGGCTGTTGTTTGATTGTTACAACTGGCGGAACGGGACCAGCACTTAGAGATGTCACACCAGAAGCAACTGAAAATATATGTGAGAAGATGATGCCAGGCTTTGGCGAACTTATGCGTCAAGTAAGCTTACAGTATGTCCCAACAGCTATACTCTCAAGACAGACTGCAGGTATCAGAGGAAAAAGCCTCATCATAAATCTGCCTGGAAAACCAAAATCTATTCGTGAGTGCCTTGATGCAGTTTTTCCTGCTGTGCCATACTGTATAGATTTGATTGAAGGGCCATATATAGAGACAAATGAGAAAGTCATAAAAGCTTTTAGACCTAAAGCTAAGTAAGTCTTAATTTATATTTTTATTAAAGGCTAAGAGTGAAATATATTATAGACATGATAGATGATATGCGCGAAAATCTACAAAATTCTAAAGAGTATACGCTTCTTGCCATGCTCCTAAGGGAAGATAAAGAGCAAAATCTTCAAAACGCAGGTGAAAAAGTTATCACATCTTTATATCTTGATCATGATACAAAGCAGTTACAGCTTGGGTTTCTTGATGAAAATGTCACAACAAAAGATTTGTTAGAGTGTTTAGACGCTTTAGAGATGCAAGCGATGATGTACGAAGTAGTGGTAAAAATCTCAAATGAGCATCCCCTTATGCCTATAATCGGATTTGGTGAAAACCATGAAGAAAAACAATACATTTTTTTTCTAACAATTTAACGTATTTAAATAATATATGAATACAAAAAAATATCTATTTGAATAGTATATAAAATATTAAGATGGATAAAAAGTACATAATATTATTGAAGAAAAAGAAGAGTCAATAGAGAGAAATTCTCTCTATTGTAGGTTTAGATAAAGTTAACTTCTGTAACGTGGTGTTTTAGACCTAACTCTGCAGCAGAGCATCCAAGAGCTAGTCCTATCATCTGTTGCATGTGTAAAACAGGAAGAGATACTTCTCTGCCTATAGCTTCTGAAGCACTTTTTGTCTGAGTGTCAAGTTTTAGATGACAAAGTGGACATGGTGTTACCATCATATCCGCGTTGTTATCAGTTGCACCAGCTATTGCATTTCCTGTTAGAACTGCAGCAGTGTGTGGTGCTTGAAGCTCTACATGGAAGCCACAACATTTGTTTTTCTCTTCATAGTCCACATTTTTTCCGCCACATGCGATGATAAGGTCATCTAGTGAAGTAGGGTTGTAAGGATTCTCTTTTTGCTTATGAGACTCATCATGTAGTTCTGATGGGCGGATATTGTGACAACCGTAAAATGGTGCGATATTAAACTGGCTTAGTGGTTTTACTACCATCTCTCTTATCTTATCAAGTCCAAAATCATCTATGATAGCATATAAGAAATGTATAACGTTTGAAGTACCTTTATACTCTAAACCTACTTCTGATAGCTTCTCGTTTACTCTAGCTTTTAGTTCTGGATTTTTATCTAACCTATGTTTTGTCATTGCTGTATTTAGCTGACATGTATTACAGATTGTAACCATAGTTAAACCATGCTTTTCAGCATAAGCTATATTTCTTGCATTTAAAACAAGTGATAAAAAGTCATCATAATCTTGAAGATGAGAAGCTCCACAACATGATGCTTCGGTCAATTCTATAAGTTCGATATCGAGCTTTCTAGCTACTGCCATAGTTGACATCATCTGCTCTGGAGTACTCTGTTTTGCTGTACATCCTGTAAAGAGTGCGTATTTTAATTTTTTCATCTATATTACTCCTAGAACTTTACTGTTGATGATGATTTGATAAGTTTTTGAATCTCATCTAAATTATCAGATTTTGGCATATTCCAAGGCATTACAATTTTGCCTTTTCTAAACATTTGAAGTGCAACAGGAATATGTTTTACTATGTGAGCTCCCTCAGAGTAGAGCACTAAGCCGCCTTCATCAAGCATACCGTGTTTTTTGATAGAGTGCAAGAATCCAACTGCATGACGAGTTGCAACATTGTTTTTTGCAACACCTCTCTTAAATGCCATTTGGTGAAGTTTTGTAATTTTATCAATTGGATTTATATCTTTTGGACACACTTCTGCACACTCAAAACATTTAACACAATCCCAAACACCTTGTTTCTCTTCATTTACATCTATAAGTCTTTGTTTATCGTTATCACGCACATCTGATTCAAAACGGTAAGCTGCTGCAAATGCCGCAGGGCCGAAGAAGTCGCTGTTTATCTCTACAACAGGACATGCATAGTGACATGCACCACATTGAATACATAAATCTGCCTCATCTAACTCTTCAGCATCATGAGGTGATACAAGGTTTTCGCAAGAAGGGCATTCATCTATATCTGCAACAAGATAAGGTGTAGCTGCGGCATGCTTTTCCCAAAAATCACCTTTATCGATAATCATATCTTTTACGGCTCTTTTTGTGCTTAGTGGCTCAAGAGTTATCTCGTTTCCAAAATACTCAACCATAGTTGTCATACTCTCTTTACATGCAAGAGTAGAGCGACCATTTACTTTAATGGCACATGCTCCACAGATACCGTGGCGACAGCTTCTTCTATATGAAAAACTTCCATCGTGATCCCATTTTATTCTGTTTAAAACATCTAAAACAACCTCTTCAGAAGTTACATCCATAGTATAGTTTTCATAGTACGGAAGATAATCTACATCAGCATTAAAACGAAACACTTTGAAATTTACTTTTTGTGTGCTAATTTTATTTGTACTCATTAGTGCTCCTTAATAATTTCTTGCTTTTAGTTCGTGCTTACCGAGTTTGACAGGCATATAATCAAGTGAAATATTTCCATTTTTTTCCATGTAAGCCATAGTGTGTTTTAGGAAGTTCTCATCATCGCGATCTATAAAATCTTCTCTATAGTGAGCTCCACGACTCTCATTTCTAGCAATCGCACTCTCAACTATAAATGCAGAGTAGTCAATCATATGACCAAATTCAATAGCTTCTTGAAGCTCAGTGTTGAATACTTTTGATTTATCTTTAATACGTATATTTTTAAATCTTTCTCTTAACTCTTTTACTTTCGCAACAGCAATTTCTAAAGTCTCTTTTGTTCTAAAAGCTCCAGCATTTGCAGTCATACACTGCTGTAGCTCTTCTCTTAAGTTTGGTATAGTCTCGCTTCCGTTATTATCTAAAATAGAGTTTATCTCCTCTATTGCGATCTTTGCATCATTTGTGGTTGCAACTCTTAGAGAGATTTTATCTATCTCTTCAACCATCGTTTTACCAACATAACGACCAAATAAAAGTGCCTCAAGAACTGAGTTTGCACCAAGACGGTTTGCACCATGAACTGAAACACATGAACACTCGCCAGCCGCATAGAATCCTTCTACAAACTCAGTGTTGTTTTTACGTACGTTTCCTGCGATATTTACAGGAATTCCACCCATTGAGTAGTGAGCAGTTGCAGAGATTAAAATAGGCTCTTTTATCATATCAAGCCCTAAGAAAGTGATAGCTAAATCACGAAGTTCAGGTAATCTCTCCATAATTAAATCACGTCCGAGATGTGTTACATCAAGATAAACAGCATCTTTTCTAGGTCCTACACCACGACCTTCGCGTATCTCATTTAAAATGGCACGGCTTACAACATCTCTGCTTGCAAGTTCCATTGCGTTAGGAGCGTATTTCTCCATAAATCTCTCGCCATTTGAGTTGAACAGACGTCCACCCTCACCACGAGCTGCTTCAGAGATTAGAACACCATTTCCAGATAATCCAGATGGATGGAACTGTACAAACTCCATATCTTCAAGAGGAAGTCCATGACGAGCAACGATTGATAATCCATCACCAGTATTTGCGTGTGCGTTTGAATTAATTTTGTATGAACGAGCATAACCGCCAGTTGCAAACATTACTGACTTTGCATTAAAAATAGCAATTTGTAAATCTCTTAGGTTAAAAGCAATTACACCAGATACTTTGCCATCTTTGTATATAATATCAGCTACGTACCACTCATCCCAGAACTTTACTCCAGCGCGAAATGCTTGTTCATAAATAGTTTGAAGAAGTGTTAATCCAGTTCTGTCTTTTGCGTAACATGCACGAGGTGATGACTGCCCACCAAAAGGACGTTGAGCAATTTTGCCATCAGGAGTTCTACTAAAAGCAGCACCCATTCTCTCTATCCAGCGGATAGTTTCTGGCGCATTTTTACACATGAATTCAACAGCATCTTGGTCAGCTAAATAGTCACTTCCTTTTACTGTATCAAACTCATGAAGTTCAACACTGTCTTTATCGCTAAACGCAGCGTTAACACCGCCTTGAGCAGCTCCTGAATGACTTCTAAGAGGATGAAGTTTTGTAATTACAGCAACTTTCTTTCCTGCAATTTGTAGTTCTCTTGCAGCAGCGCAACCAGCAAGGCCTGCACCAACAACAATAGCATCGTAAGTATAAATAGGAATACCCATTAGCTTTCCTTTGTTAAATGTAATAAAATAAGGTGGATTGTACTGTTTTTAGCCTTTGTGTATAATAAAAAGTGTTTTTCTAACAAGAAGATGTTACTTAATGCGTCACATTAAGATGGTGGAAAATAGCGAAGTGTGAAAATTTTTCTCACAATTCGCTATGTGCTAAATCTTTTACTTGAGAAATTCTGTTTTTAGATGTTTTTTGAGCATGAAGTAAAACTTTCTTAGCTTGTCTTATTGCCTCTTCTAGTGAGAGATTGTTTGGTTTAATTACATGTCCACCACTAATAGAGAGTTCAATATCTCCCATTTCTGCAGAGTTTAGTTTTAGTTCAGAGATGCTTTGGCGTATGTTCTCAGCATCTTTAAATAATATATCTTTAGTTGCTCTTGATAAAATAACGGTAAATTGATTGTAGTCAGTTCGTGCTATTACGTCAGTTAACTGTTCATGCAGAGAAATAGAAAATGCGATTTTCTTAAGTATGCTCTGAGTTAGTTCTTGAGAGTATGCTTTGTTTGTTTTAGAGAAGTTATCTACTTCAAAAACTGTCACAGATGTAAAGTTGCTATCTTTGATACCTTTTCTCTCAGAGTAAGAGTTCATCATCCCTTTTAGGTTATTAATTCCAGTTACTGCATCAAGCATAGCGGGATTTTCTGCTATAACAGGCTTTCTTTTTATTTTTAGTGAAATAGATTCTGCTTCTTGTGAAAATGTCTCATAACGTTGCAGGTTTACATTATTTAAAAATTCTAAATCTTTATAAATCAAAGCCAATCTTTTTCTATACCAAAGAGTTGCAAATAAAATTACTAAAAAAGCAAAGTATGTCACTTTTTTATGCACATTGAATTTGGCTTGATCATAGTATATAGATCTGATAATAATGGCGGTTATATGGCTGTTTAAAGAGTTAAAACTCTCTTGCAACTCATTTATATGTATCTCTGAATCAAGAGAACTATTGTAATAAGCATCAGCCTTTTTTGTAAAATCAACTCTTAACTTATCTAGAGTATCTAAATCGCTAAGATACTCCTTTGAATTAGAGAGTAAAAGTTTTTCTAATATACTGTATTCATATAAAGAGTGAAGCTTCTCAACGTCATATCTAAGCTGTGTTGTTTTACCTTGAAGTTTGATAAGCGATATCTCAATACTCTCTTTTGAAAGATTTAAAATCTCTAAAATAATAGTTTTTTGATTTGTAAGATTCTCTACTTTTGTGTATGAGCTTGTATGGTCTATCGCTACAAGTACACCAAAACCAGCGAATATGGTTGCAAGTACAAAAAATATAGAAAGATTCTTAAAAATATTTTTTATAGAGTGTTTCATAAAGGTTTCCTGATATAGATGGTATAATAAGGAGTTATTTTATCATATATTTTAAGAAGATTTGTTGAATTTAGAAAACTATTTTATCTCACAATTTAAAAGTATAAATATCGGTGATGACGGTGCTTTTATAGATGGCATGGTCTATTCAAAAGATGCTTTTTTTGAAAATATTCATTTTAAAACAAGTTGGCTGAGCCACTATCAGATAGGTTACAAAGCTATGATAGTAAATATCTCGGATGCTATTGCTATGAATGCTGTACCAAAATATGCACTTCTTAGTGTAGCTATGCCAAAAAGTATCACAAAATCTCAAATGAGAGATTTAGCCAGAGGATTTCAAGATGCTTGTGCTAAATATGGAGTAGAGATTATTGGCGGAGATACGATAGGTAATACAAAGCTTGACATAACTGTAACAGTTATCTCAAAAACTACTAGTCCGTTGATGAGAAAAGGTCTTAAAAGAGGCGATTTGATAGCTTACAGTGGAACTCTTGGCAGGAGTGCAAAAGAGCTTAAAAAATTGATGAATTTAGGAAAAATCAACATAAACTCTAAGTTTGTAAATATAGCTCTGCGAGATAAATTTATCTATGAAAATAGACGCTTTCTCAGAGTTGGTATGGATATATCAGATGGGATTTTTAGCGACTTACAAAAGCTATCTTCTGCTTCTGGGATTGGTTTTAAATTTTATAAAAAGATTCAAACAAGAGTAGGGTGTAGCGGTGAAGAGTATGAGATGCTCTTTGGATTTGACAGAAGATTTAAAAAAACTCTTCTAAGGCGTG
The DNA here is from genome assembly GCA_945870785.1 of Sulfurimonas crateris. Classification (GTDB taxonomy): domain Bacteria; phylum Campylobacterota; class Campylobacteria; order Campylobacterales; family Sulfurimonadaceae; genus Sulfurimonas; species Sulfurimonas crateris_B. The sequence continues at coordinate 60,739 of CAMBTK010000001.1, read as the reverse complement.
CAAAACTAAGTAGAACTCCTATAAATATTATCGGAGAGTGTGTAAGAAAAGCTTACAAAAACAGATGCAAAGCGCATCATTTTTAAAAAAAACTAAAAAAGACAGGAACATTATGGATAGATTTTATTCGCTCTCTCATTCAAGTATAGATTTTCATTTTAAGCAGACACCAAGAGATTTTGTTGTCGAAGAAGTACCTCTTTATGAGTTTTGTGGTGAGGGTGAGCATCTTGTTCTTTTTGTTAGAAAAAAAGGAATCTCAACTCTTGAGCTTGTATCTATGATAGCAAAATATTTAGGTATAAAAAATAAAGAGATAGGTTATGCAGGGCTAAAAGATAAACACGCTATGACAAAACAGTATATTTCTTTGCATAAAAAGTATGAAGAAAAGATGGATACGTTTGAACACGAGGATGTAAAAATACTATCTAAAACTTATCACAATAACAAGATAAGAATAGGGCATCTAAATGGAAATAAATTTTACATAAAACTAAAAAAAGTAAATCCTACTTCAGCTCAAAAAATAGATGAAGCACTAAAAAATATAGCCTCTTTTGGTATGCCTAATTACTTTGGTTATCAAAGATTTGGCACAGATGGAAATAACCATATTGATGGTGAACTAATTGCAAAAGGCGAGAAAAAAGAGAGAAATCCAAAAGTAAAACAGCTTCTTATCAGTGCATATCAGAGCCACCTTTTTAATCTTTGGTTAAGTAGAAGGCTAGAGATAAATAATTTAATTCAAAATTTTGAAGTAAAAGAGTTAGAGCCACTTTTAAATATGCCTAAAGATGAACTTCTTAAAATGAAAGCACAAAAACACCCTTTTAAACTAATTAGCGGGGATATTATGGAACATTATCCATATGGAAGACTTTTTGAATTTGCTTCACAAGAGCATGATTTGGATAGATTTAATGCAAAAGATATAACTATCACTGGGCTTTTATGCGGTAAAAAAGCAAAGCTCTCAACTGGTTTATCAAGAGAGATAGAAAAAGATTTTGATGATGAGATAAATGAAGATGGCACAAGAAGATACGCTTGGGTTTTTCCTAAAGATATTGATGGAAGATATAAAAATGAAGAAGCACAATATGAGTTAAATTTTTATCTTCCAAAGGGTTGTTACGCAACAGTTCTTATAGAAGAGATAGCAAAGCGTAAGCTTCTTTAGAAAAATAGAGATTAAGGAGAGTAAGTCATGAAAAAACATATAACATCAGCTTTATCACAAGCTTTTGGTAAATTTGCAAATAAAGAGTTTGCAAAACCGATACAAAATTTTATAAACAGCGGTTATGTAAACATAATGGGACTTGATATGAGAGAGTTCCATGATGCAAGTACATATAAAAGCTTAAATGCTCTATTTACTAGAAAACTAAGAGAGCCTAGAGCTTATTCACTTGATAGTGAGGATTTTATCTCTCCATGTGATTCTTTGATTTCTGAGTGTGGAAATTTAGATAAAGAGTATGCTCTGCAAATAAAAGGGATGAGATACAGAAGTGATGAACTCTTGGGAGAGCATTTTACAAAAGAGGAAAAAGAGTTAGTAGAGAGTGGAACTTTTGTAAACTTCTACCTCTCGCCAAAAGATTACCATCGTTATCATATACCGACAAATTTAAAAGTTTTAAAAGCTGTTCATATACCAGGAAAATTTTATCCAGTCAATATGCCATCTCTTAAAAAAAGAATCAATCTTTTTATAGAGAACGAGAGAGTTGTTTTGCTTTGTGAGAGCGCTTCAAAAAAGAGATTTTATATGGTGCTTGTTAGTGCATTAAATGTCGGTGTTATGCAGGTTTCATTTGAGCCAAAGATAAAGACAAATGTAGACGCACAAAAAAGCACTCTTTATAGTTATGAAAATTTAAACCTTAATAAAGGCGATGATTTTGGCTGTTTTGAGATGGGTTCAACCATAGTAATATTGGCCGAAAAAGAGATGTTGGAGCTTAATGTAAAAGCAGGTGACAATGTTAAATTTGCTCAAAATATAGCAAAATTAAAATACTAAAGCGTAGTTAATTAAAAGTATCATACAATTAACTTACAAAAGATAAAAAAAAAGAGGTATTTATTGAAAGTCTTGATTGTAGATGATTCAAAAATAGCCAGAATGGGCGTTATAAAAAGTCTCAAAGAGGTGCATCCAAATGCAGAACTTATCCAAGCAACAAACGGACTAGAGGCTGTTGAGTTCTATAAACAAGAGCGTCCAGATGTTGTTTTTTTAGATCTTACTATGCCAGTCATGGATGGCTATGAGGCACTAAAGAGGATAAGAGAGATAGACAAAGATGCTCAGGTTATAGTTGTAAGCGCAGATATTCAAAGTGAAGCAAAGCTAAGAGTTTTAGTCGCAGGTGCTAAAAATATGTATCCAAAACCAATAAATGTTGATATTATGGTGCAAATTTTTGAACACGACTTATTGTTATAGAGGTAAAATGTATTGAATTTACAATTTAATGAAGACCAACTTGATGCACTAAGAGAGTTTATGAACGTCTCAATTGGGGCAGCTACAGCTAGTATGGCAAGTTTATTAGATGCTTTTGGAACTATGCATATCCCTAAGATAGATATTTGTAATAGTAATGAACTTGGGGCTAAAATTCAAGAATCTATAGATATGAGATCAATGTATTTTGTATCAAAACAGCTCTTTACTGGTAAGTTTGGCGGAGAGTGTATGTTTGTTATCAGCGAAGATTCATCAATGAATCTTGGAAGATACCTCTATGGCATAGAAAACCCATCTTTTGATGAAATAAATGATGCAGTTATAGAGCTCACAAACATACTAACATCAACAATAGTAAGTAGGCTGACTGAAGAGCTAAGCACTCAAGTACAGTTTTTTGTTCCATCACTGCAGTTTTTAGACTCTGCTTCGATAGTAGATGAAGAAGATGTTGTTGAGTACTCAAAAATTATAATAATTAGTACAATTTTAGATTTTAAAGATCAACAGATTGTAGGCAATATTTATATATTGACAAAAGATGAAGCTATAGAGAGCTTGAAGGTATTGATTGACAAAAAAATAGAAGAGATTTACGGATGATTGAGATTAGATATCCTGATGTCTTGCTAGACTCATTAGAAAATGGGCATATGATAATTGATGAACACTTTGTTGTAAACTACTGGAACAGATGGCTTGCTATAAATACTCAAATCAATAAAGAAGATATTGTAGGTAAAAATTTACAAGAGTTTTATCCAGATATAAACTATAAAGTCCTTTATAGAAAGATTAAAACTGCACTAACGATTGGCACACCTACTTTTTATGATACAAACAGCAGTAAAAAATTTATATCTATAAATCGCAATAAAGTAACAACATCTTCACTTAAGCTAATGCAGCAACAAGTTACTATATCTCCATATATTGCTTCTGAGAATAGAGTTATGATCTCTATTTATGATATTAGTGAGCTCTTTGAAGCAAAACTGTTGATAAAAAAAGAGATGAATACAGTAAATAAACTAAATCAAAAACTAGAAGCAGATAGAGAGATAATCGATAAAAATATTATGATTATGAAAACTTCTGTAAATGGAATTATTAAAGATGTCAGCAGCTTCTTTTGTAGCTCTTTTGATATTCAAAGAGATGAGATTATAGGTAAAAATATATCTATTTTTAAATCAGATGACGTCTCAGAACTAATTTATAAAGAACTTTGGGAAACTATCAAAAATAAAAAACCTTGGAATGGAGAGCTGAAATATAAAGGCTTAAGGGCTCAAGAGAAGTGGCTACAATCAAGAATAATGCCAATTTTTGATACACATGGAGAGATTCATGAATTTAGCGCTGTGTATCACGATATAACTAATGAGAAGCTTCTTGCAGAACTCTATATTACAGATTCTCTTACAAAACTATACAACCGTGCTCACTTTGATGAAACAATAAATATGATTGTTAAGCATCAAAGAAAAGTTGATAGTGATTTTATTTTAGTGCTTGTAGATATAGATCATTTTAAATCTATAAATGATACATATGGACATCAAGTGGGTGATGAAGCTCTTGTGTCTGTAGCTAAAACACTCAAATCTTCACTTAGAGATAATGATCTTGTTGCAAGATGGGGTGGAGAAGAGTTTGTAATCATGCTTAAAAATATAACTATTGATGAAGCAGAGATAATTGTAGAAAAAATTAGAGTAAATATTGAAAAAAGTATCATCAAAAAAGATATAAAAGTTACAGCATCTTTTGGTTTAACAAAATATATCGCAGGTGAAGACTCAAAAGAGATATTTAAAAGAGCTGATGATGCCCTTTACGAAGCAAAGAATAGCGGTAGAAATAGAGTAGTTCTGAAATAGAGAGATAAACTGACCTTATGTACTTTCGTAAAAAAAGCGTACAAAAGTTCTTATAATTCTCGAAAAATTCTTTTTTTCGTAGCTTCAGTGGGTTGGAAGGGACTTTTGTCTCTCCCAGTTTGTTGTGTTGTGTAACATTAAAGATTAAATCTAAAGTGCATTATGTCGCCATCTTGAACTATATACTCTTTGCCCTCTAAGCGCATCTTTCCAGCATCTTTAGCTTTGTTCTCTCCGCCACATGCAATATAGTCATTATATGCGATAACTTCGGCGCGGATAAAGCCTTTTTCAAAGTCATTATGGATAACAGCTGCTGCTTTTGGTGCTGTTGTATTTTTACGGATAGTCCATGCACGAACCTCTTTTACTCCAGCGGTAAAGTAGCTCATAAGACCTAGTTTATCAAATCCTTTTTGTATGATTTGACTAAGACCTGACTCTTCAACACCAAGTGAGCTTAAAAACTCTGCAGCTTCTTCATCACTAAGACCTATCAGTTCCTCTTCAATCTTTGCGCAAAGCTTTATAAGTTCGCAGTTGTTTTTAGCAGCATGTTCTTTTAGTTTGATAACAAAATCGCTATCTTCTAGCAGACCATCTTCATCAACATTTGCTCCATACATTATCTCTTTACCTGTTAAAAGTCTTACTTCGTGGTTTAGCTGTTTGTACTCTTCACTATCACATTTGTGAAAGTTTCTAGCTAAATTTCCATCTGCCAAATACTCTAAAAGTTCCTCTGCCAGAGCTAAAAGAGCAGCAGCAGTTTTATCTGTTTTTGCCTGTTTTTTTAGCCTGTCTGCTCTGTTTTGTAAAACTTCTATATCAGCTAAAATAAGTTCACCCTCTATTATCTCAACGTCTCTTAACGGGTCGATACTAGCTTCTGTATGAACGATATTGTCATCCTCAAAACATCTAACGATATGTAGGATAACTTCTGTTTCGCGAATATTTGATAAAAATTTATTTCCTAAACCCTCGCCTTTACTAGCACCTTTAACCAAACCTGCGATATCAACAAAATCTAGTGTTGAGTACTGTATTCTCTCTGGATTTACTATCTTTGCAAGAGCTTGAAGTCTGTTGTCTGGAACAGGAACTACTGCTTTGTTTGGCTCAATTGTACAAAACGGGTAGTTTGCCGCTTCTGCATTTTGCGCTTTTGTAAGTGCGTTGAAAGTTGTTGATTTACCTACGTTTGGAAGTCCTACAAGACCGATACTTAAACCCATAATTGACCTTTTTTATATTATTAATTAGTTTTGTATTTTAGCTAAAATAAGCATAGAGAGTCATAAGATAGCGTTTAGCTTCTAAATTTTAGGAGGTTTATTTCGTAATTCTGCTCTTAGCGCATCTCTTGAGGCTCTATCTACAAGTGTAAAAAGCTTATCAACACTATCTTTGTCTTCACTCTTTTTATGACCTTTGACTTTTATAAGATCACAATCATTGCATGTTATGAGTTTAAAAAATCTTTTGTAGAGTTTGTGGTTTTTTAAGAGCTCTGCTTTTTTGTTCATAAAGCCATTTTTTATAAGCTTCTCTTTTCTATCAAGGAGAGAGATGATAATTTGTGAGTCCGTATAGATTATAATCTTTCGTTTTTTAAACTTTATCTTGCCAAGCGCCCATATTAAACTTTGCAGTTCAAGTTTTGATGAAGTTGTATTTATAAATCTTCTTGTTAGGATTTTATCTTGAGGGTATGGAGTGTTAAACTCATACTCGGCTAAGAGCATATATGCTCCATAGCCGATATTTGTCTGCGGACTTGCACTTGCATCTGTAAATAGAAAAAATGTTGGTTTTAATCTATCTACATAAAGCATATATGATTTATTTTATCTCTTTAATGAACTCACACATAAGGCGAACTCCAGCGCCAGTTCCGCCATAAACGTTACAATCCCACGCAGCTTCCGTATATGCTGTCCCAGCTATATCAAAGTGCATCCACTTATTTTTATTCTCTTGACGGATAAATTTGTCTAAAAATAGTCCAGCAGTGATGGCTCCGCCATAAGGCTTTGAAGAGGTATTGCTTATGTCTGCTATTTCACTCTTTAGAAGTTTTTTAAGGTGGCTATTAAATGGAAGTGAACTTATCAACTCTCCAGATTCGCTACCTGCGCGAGATATATCGTGCTTTAACTTATGAGAGTGTCCCATCAAGCCTGTTGTGTATTGACCAAGAGCCACCATACAAGCACCTGTTAGTGTTGCAAAGTCAAAGATATAATCTGATTTAACCGCATCTTGTGCATAATCAAGAACGTCTGCTAAGACCAAACGACCCTCAGCATCAGTGTTTCTGACTTCAATAGTAGTTTTACTTCTTGAGACAAGTACATCATCAGGTTTGTAAGCATTTCCGCCTATCATATTTTCAACTGCACCGATAAATGCATGAACTTCAACATCAAGCTTTAACTCACTTACAGCTTTGATAATTCCTAAAACAGCACAAGCACCAGCCTTATCCATTTTCATAGTTACCATAGAAGTAGCAGCTTTTAGACTAAGTCCGCCGCTATCGTATGTTAAACCTTTTCCAACAAGTGTGATAATTTTTTTAGGATTTTGCGGTTTATATGCTAGATGAATCAGTGCACTTTCATGAATTGAAGCACGTCCAACTGCAAGCATTGCACCCATATTCTCTTTTGCTAGAGCATCTTCGTTTAGGATGTTACACTCTAAAGAGTTCTCTTTTGCCAACTCTTTTGCAACACCGCTAAGCGTTTGAGGGTTAATCTCTTGTGGTGCTTTGTTTACTATATCACGAGTAAAATTTGTAGCATTTGCTACTATTAGAGCCTCAGCAAAATTCTCTTCAACTTTAGTATAATCCAAATCATTAGATACTAAGAAAATCTCTTCAAACGCTGATTTTTTAGGCTCTGATTTATAGTCATTAAACTCATATCCGCCAAGTACAACGCCCTCAACAAGAGCAGTAATAACTGATTTGCTCAAGATTGAAATTTTTGCAGATTTAAAGTTTGAACTCTTTAGCGCTTTTATAACAACAGCTGTTGCAGCTCTAATATCATCGCTTTTTTTGCTATCAACTCCACAGAAGAGTAATCCTCTCTCGTATAAAAAACAGATACTCTCTTGCTCTGCCTTAAACCCAGCTTTCTCTAAGATATCCGCATGTTCACACTCTGCTAATTCATCTTTTTTTACAAAAATTACATTTACATCTGCCGATACTTCGTTTAGTTCTTTTTCGATTAGTTTAATATTCATTTTTTACTATTACCTTGATTTTTAATGTAAGTCTATCTAATAATTATAAATTTATATTTACTAAAATGTTTTAGTTTTAAATGCCTACAAAACTTTTTTTGTTACACTTATTTGTCGAATTAGCGTTATCTACAATACTAAGAATCTAAACTATTAAATAAGAACTTTTATCAATCAAACTTTAAAATATTTTTTGCTTGAATCATATCTTTATCGCCGCGACCAGATAGGTTTACTATGATTAGTTTACCTTTTATATTTGGCATTTTTTTAAGATAAGCCACTGCGTGGGCACTTTCAAACGCTGGTATGATTCCCTCTTTGCGTGATAACCAAACAAAGGCATCTAGGGCTTCTTTATCTGTTGCATGATTATAACTTACGCTTTTATTCTCAAAATGAAATGCGTGTTCAGGCCCAATTCCAGGGTAATCAAGTCCAGCTGAGATAGAGTACGCTTCTTGAATCTGCCCATCTTCATCTTGCAAAAGATAGCTCATCTGTCCATGAAGAACTCCAGCTCTTCCTTTTTCAAGTGAGCATCCATGTTCTAGTGTCTCTATGCCATGTCCACCAGCTTCTATACCGATACACTCAACTTCTTTATCTTCTAAGAAGTGTTGAAACATCCCTATCGCATTGCTTCCACCGCCAATACATGCTATAACATGGTCTGGTAAACGACCCTCTTTTTCAAGTATCTGAGCTCTTGCTTCATAGCCAATGATTGCTTGAAAATCTCTAACCATCATAGGATATGGGTGAGGACCTGCAACCGTTCCGATGATATAAAATGTGTCTCTTGCATTTGTTACCCAGTGACGAATTGCATCGTTCATAGCGTCTTTAAGAGTTTTACTTCCACTCTCAACGCTATTTACTTTAGCGCCAAGAAGTTTCATACGAAATACATTTAGCTCTTGACGTGCAACATCTTTTGCACCCATAAAAATCTCACACTCCAAATCAAGAAGTGCGCAGATAGTAGCAGTTGCAACACCGTGCTGACCTGCACCAGTTTCAGCTATGATTTTTTTATATCCAAGACGTTTTGCCATAAGACCTTGAGCGATAACATTGTTTACTTTATGCGCTCCAGTATGGTTTAAGTCTTCTCTCTTAAGATAAATCTTTGCACCAAGCTCATCAGATATATTTTTTGCATAGTAAAGCGGGGAAGGGCGACCAACATAATCTACAAGATAGTAATCTACCTCTGCCCAAAAATCTTTGTCAAAGCGGATTTTTTCATACTCTTGCTCAAGTTTTAAAAGTGCAGGCATGAGAGTTTCGGGAACATATCTACCGCCAAATATACCGAAATGTCCATTTTTTGGATCAAATTTTGAAGCTGATGGAATGTACATTATTTTACCTCTACTAATGAGTAAACTTCAGTTAACTCTTGTAATTTTTTATATCCGTCTAAAAAACTAAGGCATATGATAAAACAAGCCTCTACGCATGATGCACCTGTTTGATTTATAAGCTTTACAGCTGCATTTGCTGTTCCGCCAGTAGCTATCAAATCATCAATGAGAAGCACTTTAGCGTTTGGTTTTGCACTAAAAGCATCCAGATGAACTTCAACTTCATCAAAGCCATATTCAAGTGAATACTTCTCACTTATGGTTGTGTATGGAAGTTTCCCTTTTTTGCGAATTGGCACAAAACCAATTCCCAGCATCTGTGCAAGAGCCGCACCAAAGATAAAGCCTCTTGCATCAATTCCTGCTACATAATCTAAGTTGTACTCTTTGTATTTTTGGTAAAGATGATTCATAGTGACACCAAAAGCTTCTGCATTGTTTAAAAGGGTTGTTATATCTTTAAAAATAATTCCCTCTTGCGGAAAATCTTTTATATCTCTTATTGACTCTTCTATTATTTTTCTCTCTAAGTTGCTTAATGTCATAATCTATCCTCTAAAGTAGAGCGTCTATACGACTCTCTAGTGCTTTTATTTTATTGTTTAGACGGTCTGTCTCTTGTCTATGTTTTGTATTTCTCTGTTTTAAAACTTTAAGTTCATTTCTAAGTTTTGTTAATTCATCACTCAAAATATCAACATTACCAAGAGCGCGCTGAAGTTGAATCTGATACTTTCTTATGAGTATCTCTGCCTCTTGAAGGGTGAGTTTCATCAAGTCATTACTTCTTTTTTCTTTGTTAGTGATACTTTTGAAGTAAAACATCTTTACAAAAAGGTAGATAGCTAATGCCGATAATAGTGTTAAAAGTGACCATTCCAAAAACATATTTTTTCCTTAAGTAGGCAATTTAAGCGTTTATTGCTTCTATTTTTGCAACACGGCCTTCATGACGACCGCCCTCAAAACATCCTGCAATCCAAGCATCTATGATAGACTCAGCTACACCTTTTCCTATGATTCTCTCGCCAAAACAAAGAACGTTTGCGTCATTGTGTCCACGCGCAACACTAGCTGTATATGCATCATGACAAAGCGCGGCACGTATGCCAGAGTAGCGATTTGCAGCCATACTCATGCCTATACCAGAACCGCAGATTAAGATACCAAATGAGTTCTTATCAATTAAGACAGCCTCACACACTTTAGTAGCATAATCAGGGTAGTCAACTCTATCTTTAGAAAAAGGACCAAGATCTACAACTTCATGATTTTTGCATTTTAGTAGCTCTACTGTATACTCTTTTAGGTCTAAGCCAGCGTGATCTGTTGCGATATAAAATTTCATTATTTTCCTTATTTTATGGTAATAGCAGAGCTAAAATAGTCTGCACAGGTAACAGTAACACAAAGTTTTTTAGCGGTGTCATAAGAATTATTAGAACTATAATTATTCCATATCTTTCATATTTATAAAAGAACTCTGCAATAGCATCAACCTTATATTTCATACTTAGGTGCATGATAAAGTGAGCACCGTCAAACTGCGGTATTGGAAGAAGATTGAATACTCCAAGAACTACATTTATCACTAAAAGCTGTAAAACAAACATGTAAGAAAAAACATAAACTAAAGAGTCTTCACTCGTTGGCTGATTCATAGCAACAATAGCCACAGAAGCAAGAGCTGCAAGTGTAAAGTTATAAACAATTCCAGCTAAATCAACTTGCATAGCAGCATTGTATCCGCCATTTTTTACAACAGTTGACATATTTATTGGAACAGGCTTTGCCCAACCAAATAAAAATCCACTATCTGCTCCAAGAAGCATAGGCAAAAAATACATAGTTGCAGGAACGATAATTGTACCAACTAAATCAACATGCGAGATAGGGTTTATAGATAATCTTCCAGCATTTTTTGCGGTTGTGTCGCCATACATATAAGCAACCCATCCATGCATTATCTCATGCCCTATAATAGCCACGGCTAGAGCTAAGATGGCAGTTAGTATCTTTAATAAATCAATAGATTCCATGATCATCTTTATCTTGTTTGATTCTCTCTGCGGTAGCTTTTTGCAGATGAGAAGCATCTTCTAAATCAGTAGGTGTTTTACCGATTCTATCCCATCTAATTTCCCAGTTCTCATCAATACTAAAATAGACAAACCAAGGAGTTCCCTCTATGTTTTCATAAGGAACTGCACCCCAAAAACGGCTGTCATTTGAGTGGTCACGGTTATCACCCATCATGAAATAGAAATCTTCATCAACTTTAATCGGTGCAAAGTGAAAAATTGGCATCGGGTATCTGCCATTATTTACAATTTTTTCATCATGATGAATTCCAGGATGTTTTTGTGTATATGGATTTTTTACCCATAACTTTCCTGCAAAAGTAATTATCTCATACCCTTTAAAGTTCTTCTCTATCCATTCATCACCTTCACTATGATGAAGATACAGATCTTTATTTGATACAAAAAGCTCATCGTTTGGAAGCGCTACACATCTCTTTACGAAGTGTTGTTTGATGTTGTGAGGAGGTCTAAAAATCACTATATCACCTCGTTTTGGCTTATCTCCATCCATTAGACGCAAACTATCACTCCATGGCATAATAGAGACTTCTAAAAATGGAATATGAGGCATAGAAACACCATAAGCAAATTTTTTAGCAAAAAGATGGTCCCCGATTAAGAGAGAGTCTTTCATAGAACCGCTTGGGATTTTAAAGGCTTGAGCAATAAAAAATATAACAAAAAGAACAATTATAATAGTTCCTGTCCATGAGTTTGAAAATTTGTATGTTTTGTGTAAAAGTTCTTTCATTTACCCTCTTTTATTTTTGCATTTGCTTTTGCGGCTTTTAATGTATTGCTTAGGAGCATTGCGATCGTCATCGGACCCACACCCCCTGGAACTGGAGTTATAAATGAGCATTTTTTTGCTACATTTTCAAAGTCGGCATCTCCAACAAGTTTGCCGTTTTGCGCACGATTTATACCGATATCTATTATGATAGCGCCATCTTTAACCATATCTTCTTTTATAAGGTTTATGACACCAGCTCCTACAAAAATCATATCTGCGCATAGTGTGTGTCTTTTCAAATCATCTGTAAAAATATGGCAAACTTCAACTGTCGCATTTGCGTTTAATAGTAGCGCAGCCATCGGCTTTCCAACTATGTTTGATGCGCCAACAACTACGCAGTTTTTACCTTTAGGGTCAATGTTGTACTCATTTAAAAGTTCCATAACGCCAAGTGGGGTACAAGGCACAAAACCATCTAAACCAGTAGTCAATCTTCCTACATTATATGGATGAAAACCATCTACATCTTTACTAGGCTCTACGAGCTCTAATATTTTTGTTGTATCTATCTGGGCAGGAAGTGGGAGCTGAATCAAAATACCATCAATGTTTGGGTTGTTATTCATCATAGTGATGGTGTTTTCTATGGCACTTTGAGATATATCACTTGGCATCTCATGTGTTACAGAGTAAAAACCGACTCTATCACATGCCTTTTTTTTCATATTTACATAAGCAGCACTTGCAGGGTCTTGACCTACTAAGATAACTGCAAGTCCAGGAACCAAACCAGTACTGTTTTTTAGATCTTTTACCTCTGTTGCTACGGCTGTTTCTATCTTCGCTGAGAGTGCTTTTCCATCAAGAAGTTGCATTTAAACCTCATAATATTATTTTTTTGTTATTATACCTTTATATATTAAAGGGTCGCTTTTATGAGAAAAATGTTGTTACTTTTATTGCCATTGTCCCTTTTTGCTCAAAGCAGTTTTATAACACCAATGGAGTACTCTTCATCACTATATAAGAATCCAAGAGGTATAGGTTGTCATAAGTGTCATGGTGAATTTGGAGAGGGTAAAATCGTTGCAAGATATGAGCATAAAAGAGAGCAAAAAACTTTTTTTGGACCAGGTATCAACAGCATGGATTTTAATGAATTTTATAGAGCTTTAAGTGTTAGAAAAAATGGTATGCCAAGATACTTTTTAACACAAAAAGAGATTAAAGCACTATATTTTTATCTTCAAGAGAAGAAAAAAAAGGGCGCTTTGGGTGATAAGTAATTTATATGAAATAACACAAGCATACGAGGCAAGAGATTTAGTAGCCCTTGATGCACTAGCTCTTCCAACTTATAGAACACTAAACAAAAGATTAGACTTTCGCTCCGCTTTAATGCTCTCTTGCAATAATTTAAAACATTTAACGAAAATTGATACTCTTGAAGCAGACGCAATAATCTTAAATCTTGAAGACGGCGTAAGCAAGAAAGATAAACCATTTGGGCTCGTGTTGTGTGCAATTTTTCTCTCACACTATAAAAGATGTGATAAAAAATTAATAGTTCGTGTAAATGCACTAGATGAGGGCGGATATGATGAGATAACATATCTAAATCAATTTATGCCAGATGCTATAAGAGTTCCAAAAATCAGAAATAAAAAAGAGGTAGAATCTGTATATGAACTCTTGGATGAAAATATAGAGCTACACCTCTCAATTGAGACGAAAGAGGCATGGAACAATATTTTAGAGCTAAAGGTTGATAAAAAAGTAACTACTTTTTATCTTGGGATTTTAGATCTTTTTGCTGATATGAAGCTGCCTCAAACTCTTATCACAAGAGAAAACCCAACAGTTTTATATATGCTCTCTCATTTTTTAATTAGCTGTAAATCTATAGATGTAAAACCTGTCTCGTTTGTTTATCAAGAGTTTAAAAAACTGCCTGAATTTGAGATGTGGTTATCTTTAGAAAAAAGTATAGGCTACGAAGCAAAAGGGTGTATCTCTCCTGCTCAAACCTCTCTTGTAAACATAGCTTTTTCCAACAGCGAAGCAGAGATAAAACGTGCAAAGATAATTATAAAACTCTTTGAGCTAAAACGAGAAGAGGGGATTAGCGGTTTTGAAGATGAAGAGTTTGGTTTTATAGATGAGCCTATATACAAAGGTGCTTTGGCATATCTAAATAAAGATTGCTAAAGACACACTACCTCGCTAGATTATAAAATACGTTATATCTGATAACAATCATCTCTGTAGGTCTTGGATATCTGCTGTACGCAAATTCAATTGTTTCTTGAGTAGTTGAGTCAAGTATATGATAACCGCTATTTTGTAAAAATCTAAAGTCGCTCATATCGCCGTTTGGATGAAGATGAAATTCAACTATATTTACTCTATTTACATTCATATCATGTCGTAAATTTACTTGTGCTACTCTGTTTAAAACCTCTTGAGTAATCCTTCGCATAATCTCTTGATTATCTATAAGGTACTTCTGCTGTCCCTCTGTAAATTTTGAAAACTCATCTCCATAAAGTTCTTTTAAATCAGAGTTACCAACACTGCTTCCAGATGTTTTTTTTGTTTTTTTCTCTTTACTCTCTTGAGCTGATTTATCCTCATGCATCCATGCAAGAGGGTCGTTGCTTTGCTCTTTTTTTTCATCTTCTTGTTGCACAATCGGAATATATGGCTTAGTAGAAGGCAGAGGCTCTATTTTTGGTTTAGGGGTCTCTTTTGGTGTGCTTTGAGATTTATTTAATTGTGGAGTGCTTTTTGTCTGAGATATTTTCTTTTCATCATATATTATTGGCTCTTTTTTTTGAGGCTTTGTTATCTCTTTTAGTTGTTTTCCCTTTGGCATTGGTTGAGCAATATCTGGAGTTTTATCTACACTCTTTTTCATACCATCATTATCTTTTTGTACTTTTTTTTCTATCTCTTTGAGTGAGAGTTTTATTTTATTCTCTTTTGGTTTTTCTACCTTTTTTATATCAGGCGTCATAGTTCCAAGCAGCCAAAAAAGAAGCATCAATAAAGTATGTACTAAAATAGCAACAAATAGGGAGAAATATGAACGATTCAAGCAGTTCCATTTAGATATAAAATTTTGGGCAATTATAACTAATGTAGATTAATAGTACTTCGATATAATTACAAAAAAAATAGAGGGTCATTTTATGAGCATAGATAATTCATTAAAAGCTTTTAAAGAAGCACAAAACTTAATCCCAGGAGGCGTAAACTCTCCTGTAAGAGCATTTAAAAGTGTAGGTGGAACACCACTGTTTATAGCAGAGGGAAGCGGTGCGTATTTAACAGATATAGATGGAAACAGATATGTTGATTTTGTTCAAAGCTGGGGACCGCTTCTTTTTGGTCATAGAGATGAGACTATTGAGAGTGCTGTTATAGAAGCTGTAAAACACGGACTTAGTTTTGGTGCTCCAACACAGGCTGAGAGTGATTTGGCTGCTCTTGTTATCTCTATGTTTGACTCAATTGAGAAGATTAGATTTGTGAGCAGTGGGACAGAGGCTGTTATGAGCGCTATCCGCCTTGCTCGTGGATATACAAATCGTGATGATATTGTAAAGTTTACAGGTTGTTATCATGGTCATAGTGACTCACTATTGGTTCAAGCTGGAAGCGGAGCAGCTACATTTGGAAACCCAAGTTCTCCAGGAGTTCCAGCTGATTTTACAAAACATACACTCTTAGCTGAGTATAACAATATAGAGAGCGTTAAGAAGTGCTTTGCTGATTCTAAAAATATAGCATGTGTAATTATAGAACCAATAGCTGGAAATATGGGGCTTGTTCCTGCTGATAAAGAGTTCTTGTATGAGTTAAGAAAGCTTTGCGATGCAAATGGAACTTTACTTATTTTTGATGAAGTAATGAGTGGATTTAGAGCAACGCTAAACGGTGCAGAGTCTATCACTGGAGTAAAGCCTGACATAGTTACCCTTGGAAAGGTAATCGGTGGCGGAATGCCAGTTGGTGCATTTGGTGCAAGAGCCGAGATTATGGCAAAACTCTCACCAGATGGTCCAGTTTATCAAGCTGGAACGCTAAGTGGAAACCCTGTTGCTATGGCAGCAGGTCTTGCGGCTATTAGAAAACTCAAACAAAATGGACAAATTATCTCTGTTTTAAACTCTCGCGCTACAAGACTTGTAGAGGGTATGCAACAAGAGGCAAAAGCTTGTGGTATAACTATGCAGATAGACACAAGAGGAAGTATGTTTGGCTTTTTCTTCAATGATAAGCCAGTAAAAAACTTCGCAGATGCGTGCAACTCTGATGAGAAACTATTTGCCTTATTTCACTCTAAGATGCTCAAAGAGGGCTTTTACTTCGCATGTTCACTTTATGAGACAGGTTTTATCTCAACTGCTGTTACCGATGAGATGATTGAAGATACTATTAAAGCTAGTGCTAGAGTATTTAAAGAGATTACAAATGGCTGAAAAAGAAGAAAAAGCTCCTAGAATAAAACCGATTATTGAGGCGGCTGATAGCCTCTCTTTAGGTGTTTCTATGGTTGTGGCTGTTCTGATGGGTGTTGGAATAGGCTTGATACTAAAAAATATGACTGGTCACTTTTGGACACTTTGGATAGGTGTCTTCATAGGTATAGCAGCCGCAGTACTTAATGTCTACAAAGCTTACTCAAAACAGTATAAAGCTTACGAAGAGTTAGCAAAAGAGCCACGATATGCGATTAAAAAAAAGCTTAGCGATGATGAGGATGACGAAGAGGATTATGGTGAAAAAAACCATTAAATATCTTTTAGCTCTTGAGTTTTTAATTTTAACAACAACTCTGCTATCTTTTACTCTTTTTATAAATATTCAGATTGCTGCACTAAGCAGTTTCTTGGTTATAGCTGGTTCTTCTTACGCCTATAAAAAGATGATTAAAGCGCAGATTGAATTAGAAAATATAGATGAAAAAAGAGATTTTTTAGATGAAGTGGAAGACCCATACGAGTTATATGATGAAACTCCTATAAATGAGGCTCCAGTAGAAGAACTCGACTTAAAGGCTATCGTACAAGAGGAGAAAAAGAGGATAAAAATCTTAAACCTAAAAGATATTAAAAAAGGTTCAAGAGCTTCTGTTTCTCTCTTTAGACTAGCTCCATATTTATTTTTGATTTTGGGGTTTATAGCGCTTAAAAACAATGAATTATTAGATATAAAAATCTATCTTCCAGCACTCTTTATTGGCATAATGGCAGGTTATTTT
Organism: Sulfurimonas crateris; assembly: GCA_945870785.1. Classification (GTDB taxonomy): domain Bacteria; phylum Campylobacterota; class Campylobacteria; order Campylobacterales; family Sulfurimonadaceae; genus Sulfurimonas; species Sulfurimonas crateris_B. The sequence goes on along the minus strand of CAMBTK010000001.1, from coordinate 43,654 downwards.
ATATCAAGAGATTTAAACGTTAAGATAAAATCATAGGAATATTTATAGTTATTTTCTTTTGAATATCAATATAAAAATTGCTATTTGAAATTAAGACCTTTAGTTCACTTAATCTCTCTTCATCTAGCTCTTTAGCGCTTATTTCTACTGAAAAGATAGAGTATTTTTTTTCTTCAAATTTTATATGCTCACCAACTCTATAAAATACTTTTGTTGTAATTTTTTTACTGTTTTCATAGCAAGAGTAAATCTTATTTAAAACTTTAATAAAGCTATTTGAGTCAATAATAACCTCAGGAATAGTTGGATCAAAATCCTTTTCAAAAACTATTTTTGAGTTTATCGAATAAGTCAAAATACATAAATCAACAAGCGCATAGATATTTGTTGCTTCACCAACAGGTTTAGGTTTATTAATTTTAAAAGATGGTGCTTGATATAGTTTTATGCCAATTGTTTCATCATTTTCATATCCAACAGTAATAGCAAAAAACTTGTAACGTCCAAAATCTAACTCTAAAAAAGTCGTTTTAAACCCAAATGATATGTTGGCGTGTGTAGTTGCAAGAGTAAATATCTCTTCTGTGCATGTGTAGCCTAGTAAAAACTGTGCTTCTGCATTAAGAGATAGTATTTTTCCAGCCGCACTAAAGAGTATGAAGGGGTTATAATCATACTCTATCCATTGCTGTTCAAACGTCATGTTTAATCCATTACTCTTCTATGTAGTTTTTAAGTTTTCTTCCAACTTTAGGGTGCTTTAGTTTTTTGATTGCGCTTGACTCGATTTGGCGCACTCTCTCACGAGTGACATTTAACTCTTTTCCAATCTCTTCAAGTGTTCTATCTGACTCATCATCCATAATTCCAAAGCGAAGTTTAATAACTGCTTTTTCTCTCTCATTTAGCTGTTCTAAAACATTCTCAATCTGAACTCTTAAATCATCTTTTAGTATTGCATCAGATGGAGAAATTGATGTTTTATCTTCTATGAAGTCACCAAAACGCCCATCATCTTCGCTTCCAATAGGTGCTTCTAGACTTATAGGCTCTTTGGTAATTTTAATTACGTTTTTAACCTTCTCAACAGATAAACCAACTTCTAGTGCGATTACTTCAACATCTGGCTCTTTGCCGTGTTCTTGAAGGTGTTTACGCATAATTTTATTGATACGATTTATGGTTTCAATCATATGAATTGGAATACGAATAGTTCTTGCTTGGTCTGCAATTGCACGGCTGATTGCTTGACGAATCCACCAAGTAGCATAAGTTGAGAACTTATAACCTTTTTGGTATTCAAACTTATCAACAGCCTTCATAAGCCCTATATTTCCCTCTTGAATAAGGTCAAGGAAAGGTAATCCACGATTTGTGTATCTTTTTGCAATAGATACAACAAGTCTAAGGTTTGACTTTGCCATTTTAGTTTTAGAGATTTCAGAGATATTTTTTCCACGTTTAATTTGCTCTAAAATATCTGCCAACTTTTCTGGTTCCATATCAAAGCTGTTTTTTGAAGCCTCTTTTGTTTGAACTAGTTTTTTGATCTCCATATAAGTGCTGACCATAGTTGCTTCTGGCACCATAGCTGATATGTCTTCTTTTGTTAAATCACAAATTTTTTCAACTAAAACTTTATGGTTTGCTTTTAGAGTTGCATTGAAAAGTGGCAGTTTGTATTCTAATCTCTTTAGCTCTTTATCGTAGCCTTCATCACTCTTTAGGGCTGTTTCCATCGCTTTTACAAGTTCATTTATCAGTTTTGAAGTAGGTCCAAGGTCTAATAGTTTCTCTTTTAGAACACCTTTTTTATAAGTAACACTAAGGTAGTGCATTACAAGATCAGCCGTGAGTTCACTATCTGTGCTTTCAGCTAACTTCTCAGCAAGTTTTACCCACTCTTTTTTTGCTTTTTCTAAAGCTTTGAAGCTTATAGTTACTTTTTCAACTCTACTTTTATCTTTAGCGGTTAATGTCTTTTCAACAACTTCTTCATCATCATTATCATCTGAGTCATCATCGTTATCATCACTATCGTCGCCGTCATCTTTTTCATCTTCAAAGCTTTTAAAAAGCTCTTTAACTCTTCTTTCTCTGTTTATCAGAGGTTCTCGATAATCAAGAATAAAATCTATTAAATATGGAACAGAACAGATTGCATCGATAATAATACTCTCCCCACCCTCTATTTTTTTACTTATCTCTATCTCTTCTTCTTTTGTTAAAAGCGGAATTTGACCCATTTCACGAAGGTACATACGAACAGGAGAATCAGATCTTGACCACTCTAGGAGCTCATGCTCTTTTAGTATGTCAAAACTATCTGTTTCGTTGTTTTCAATCATCTTTCTTTGAGCACTTTTTCTTGCTTCTGCTTCTTTATCATTAAGCAGTTTTGCGTGTTCTGATGATGTGTATATACAAGCTTTATGTTTTTGTATTAGTTTATGGATGCTTGCAGCTTGTGCGGCTGTTGGTTGTTTGTCAAAAAGTTCTATAAGTGATTCATAAGTAGAACACTCTTTTGGTTTTTGATTGGCAAAGAATGCTTCAATAGCTTTGTTGAGTTCTTTTGCTGTCATGTGGAAGTACACCTTGTTGGTCTATTAAGATTTTTTAAAGGTGGATTATACCGAGATATACTTAAATAGCACTTGTTTAAAATTTGGAACAATCTTTGCTATTACCTAAAAAATATTTGTTAAAAGGTACCTTATGCAAAGCGGATATTACAGCTCAGCAGCTGGGATGGTTACACAGTTTAATAGACTTGATACTATTGCAAATAATCTTGCCAATGTAAATACAGCAGGATTCAAAGAAGATAATCTTATTGTTGGTGACTTTATGCGTCTTTATAAAGAAGCCAGAGATGAGCTTCCAAATGCAAATCACACAAAAGAAGCAGCACAGTTCTTAAATAGAGCAATGAATAAAGCACCACAAGTTGTTGATGCCTATACAGACTTCTCTTTGGGAACGATGCAAAAGAGCGATAACCCGCTAGATATGGCTCTATCTAAAGAGGGAATGTTTTTTTTAGTAAAAACTCCAGAGGGTATTCGCCTCACAAGAGATGGAACTTTTACAAAGAATGATGAAGGCAAGTTAATCACAAAACAAGGGTATGAAGTTTTGCCAAGTGATTATTTTATTTCAAATCAACCTATTGTTTTTAATGAGGGCGATAGTGCGATAGAGATAGATAAAAATGGACAAATTCTTACAAATATTCCAAATTCTATGAACCTTAATCAGGTTAATAGACTCTTTATTGCACAGCCAGACAATATCAATCTTCTAAAAAAAGAGGGTGATGGTCTTTATAGATATGATGGTGCAGGTGGCACAGAAGGGCTTGTGAGTCTTGATGGAAGTGAAGCAGTTTTACAGGGATTTGTCGAGAAGAGTAATGTAAATGCTGTAAAAATGATGACGCAACTGATAGAGACAAATCGTTTAGTTGGAATGTATCAAAAAGCAATGGATACACAGATGAATGATATGAACCGCGATGCAATTGAAAAACTTGCTAAAAAATCTTAAGGAGAATAGACCATGATGCAATCACTTTACACTGCTTCTACTGGAATGATAGGAATGCAGACACAAATCAACACAACAGCAAATAATATTGCCAACGTAAATACTATTGGATTTAAAAAATCTCGTGCAGAGTTCGCCGATCTTATGTACAAAGTAATGGAATACGCAGGAACATCAACAAGTGATGTTACTAAAAGCCCAACTGGTATAGAGGTTGGTCTTGGTGTTCGTCCAACTGCAATTAACAAAATATTTTCAGAGGGAAGCCTAAAGCAGACAGATAATCAACTTGATGTTGCTGTAACTGGAAATGGCTTTTTTAAACTTGAACTTCCAGATGGCAGTGAAGTTTACTCAAGAAATGGTGCATTTAAAGTTGATGAAAATGGCTCTATTGTAAACAGTGACGGCTATAGAATGGTTCCAGAAGTGGTTGTTCCGCCTGATGCAACAAACGTAAGTATCGGTACAGATGGAACTGTAAGTGTTGTTCAAGCAGGACAAGCACAAGCAACTCAGATAGGCCAAATTACACTTACAAACTTTATAAATCCAGCAGGTCTTCACTCAATGGGAGATAATCTTTATATCGAGACTGACAGCTCGGGCCAACCAGTTGAAGGGACTCCTGGTCTTGATGGTCTTGGTGTTTTAAGACAAGGTTTTGTTGAGCTAAGCAACGTTGAACTTGTTGTTGAGTTAACAGACCTAATTACTGGACAACGTGCTTATGATTCTAATTCAAAAGTGATTACAACAAGTGATGAAATGCTCCAAACAACCAATAATCTAAAAAGATAACAACTCTCTAATAGCGGCATGATACCATTTAATATGATGTCGCTTTTTTATTTTTTACTCTCTGTAAAACCTCTCTTTTTATAAAACTCAAACAACATTTTAGTTATAATCGCGAAAATTATTTAAAAATAGAAGTTAGGATTTAAAATGCAAAAAGCAAATATTGATGGAAAAGTTTGGAGATTTGGAAAAGATATCGATACAGATTTAATTATAGCAGCTCGCTATTTAAACACTTCGGTTCCAGAAGAACTTGCAAAGCATGTTATGGAAGATGCAGACCCTGAATTCGTTAAAAAGATGAAAAGTGGAGATGTTATAGTCGCTGGTGAGAATTTTGGTTGTGGAAGTTCTCGTGAACATGCTCCAATAGCACTAAAAGCTGCTGGTGTTGCCGCAGTAATCGCGCCTACATTTGCAAGAATTTTTTATCGTAATGCTTTTAATATGGGACTTCCTATTTTTGAGCTAGAAGAGAGTGCAGAGATAGCTGAAGGTGATGAGATAAGTGTTGATATGAATAATGGAACAGTTACAAATAAAACATCTTCAAAAGTGTATAAATTTATCCCGATTCCAGACTTTATGCAAGAGTTGATTGATGCTGGTGGACTTATGAACTTTGCTCAAAATGAAATTAAAGGTAAATAGTTATGAAAACATACAAAATCGCACTTATTAAAGGTGATGGAATTGGTCCTGAGATTATAGATGAAGCAGTAAAAGTTTTGGATGCTGTTGCGTCATGTTGTGATTTGGAGTTCTCTTACGAAGAGGCTTTAATGGGTGGATGTGCTTATGATATAACAGGTGATCCGCTTCCTCAAGAGACAATTAACATTTCGCTAAACAGTGATGCTGTACTTTTTGGTGCGATTGGTGGATCAAAATGGGACAATCTACCACGCGAGAAGAGACCTGAGAGCGGACTGCTAAGATTTCGTAAAGAGCTTGGTGTTTATGCAAACCTTCGCCCTGCAAATGTTTTTGACGAACTTATAAATGCTTCATCACTTAAACCTGAAGTTATAAAGGGTGTAGATTTAATGGTTGTTCGTGAGCTTATTGGTGGTATTTACTTTGGAGAGCCAAAAGGTAGAGATGAGAACAAAGGTTGGAATACCATGGTTTATACTCGCGAAGAGATTGTAAGAATAGCCCATCAAGCCTTTAAGATAGCAATGAACAGAAGTAAAAGAGTATGTTCAATCGATAAAGCAAATGTTTTAGATGTTTCACAACTCTGGAGAGAAGTTGTTATTGAGGTTTCAAAAGAGTACCCTGAAGTTGAGCTTACTCATATGTATGTTGACAATGCTGCTATGCAACTTATCCGCGACCCAAGACAGTTTGATGTAATGCTAACTGGAAATATTTTCGGTGACATTTTAAGTGATGAGGCAAGTATGCTCTCTGGCTCTATCGGTCTTCTTCCATCAGCGTCTGTTGGTGCTAAAATAGGTGTTTATGAGCCGATTCATGGTTCTGCGCCAGATATAGCAGGGCAAGGGGTAGCAAACCCTATTGCTACTATATTGTCAGCGTCAATGATGCTCCGCTATGCCTTGGATGAACATAAAGCTGCAGATAAAATAGATGCTGCTGTAAAGAGAGCTCTAAAAGAGGGATATAGAACAAAAGATTTGGCACAGTATGATGCTAAAGAGGTATGTTCAACTAGTGAAATGGGTTCGATTATCGCTAATTATGCGGCAAAATGAAAACACTCACTCTAGCAAATATTTATGAACTTCAAGGGCTCAAAGAAGAAGCTCTTGAAATTTACAAAGAGATTTTGAAAAAAGACTCCTCAAATAGTGATGCAAAGATTGCCATACGAAGACTCTCTGGTATGAGAAAAAAGTTTTTAAACGTAAATACTCAGATGAAAGATTACTTTGTAAAAATGGAAGAGGATGTGGAGTTTAATGAATTTGAAAGGTGGTTATTAAAACTATGGAACTAAAAGATGTAATTCTCTCAACTTTAGCCGAGTTAGAAGATATGAAACCAGATGTTGACAACCAGATAGCTGAAAATAAGTTCAAACTAAAAATCAAAGAAGAAGTAAAGATAGATATGGAACCTGAAGTTGAGCAAGTTCTCAGTAATGAAATGATGTTTTTGACATCGATGCGAGAGAGATTGCTTGTGCTTTTTGAAGGATTTCAAGCACCAAATAACACAAACATAGAAGCTAAAGTAGATATGACACTTAACTTTTTAGAGTATGTTTTAGTGACGATTGATTCAAGAGTGGAAGAGCTAGAGAGAGGAAAGCGTAGATGAGCCAATATAGAGTACTTATAGATGCAAATGATGAAAAAGGTTTGGTACATAAAGTATCAACTGTTTTTTATAAAAATGATTTCAATATCCTCTCAAATAGCGAATTTGTTGATAGTGAAAATAATAAATTTTTTATGAGAAGTGTTGTTGAGGGAGATATGGCTCTTAATGAGCTTTACCAATCAATAAGTGAAGTAATGCCTAAGAGTGCAAATATAGACGTAATTGCACCAAAAAATAAAAATATAGTAATCATGGCTACAAAAGAGATGCATGCGCTCGGAGATATTTTAGTACGACATGAAGCGGGTGAGCTAGAGGCAAATATCTTATGCGTAATATCAAACTACGCAGAGTTGGGCTCATTTGTAGAGAAGTTCAATGTCCCTTTTATTGAAATTTCGCACGTAGGATTGGATAGAGAAGAGCATGAAGAAAAAATTATAGATTTTTTAGCAAAGTTTGATGATATTGACTATATTGTTTTAGCAAAATATATGAGGATTTTAACGCCAAAATTTATAGAGATATATGAAAATAGAATTATAAATATACACCACTCATTTTTACCAGCATTTATAGGTGCAAACCCTTATAAACAGGCTTATGAGAGAGGTGTTAAGATTATTGGAGCTACATCACATTTTGTAAATAATAATCTTGATGAAGGTCCAATTATTGCTCAAGAAGTTATACATGTAAATCATGCAAATAGCTGGAGAGATATGCAACGTATGGGCAAAGATGTTGAAAAAGTTGTACTCTCACGTGCTTTAAGATTGGCACTTGAAGATAGAATTTTTGTCTATGCAAATAAAACTGTAATCTTCTAGATGATAATATGCGCGCTAAAGCTACAAAACAAGCAAATGCGGTTTTCGCGTAGCAAAAATGTTTCTTTAGAAAAACAAAGTTTTTGAGAGGTTATTAATGATTGCAAAATTTAATTTAGTTTTAGTAAATCCTCAAATTCCAAATAATACTGGTGCAATAGGTCGGCTTTGTGTAAACGCAGGGGCAGCTTTGCATATCATAAAACCGATAGCTTTTGATATGGATGAAAAAGCTGTGCGTCGCGCAGGGCTTGATTATTGGCATAAGCTTGATTTACATGTTTGGGAGAGTCTTGAAGAATTTTTCCAAAACAACAACATAACAGCTAATGCTCATTTTGCAACTACAAAAACTGATAAACCATATTTTGATGCAAAGTTTAATGATGGCGACTATATATTTTTTGGAAGTGAAACCGCTGGAATTCCTGCAGAGATACTAACCAAATACAAAGAGCAAAATATCACTATTCCAATGACAAACGAGGGTAGAAGCCTTAACTTAGCCATAAGTACGGGCATAATTTTGTATGAAGCTATAAGACAAAATTACACTACCTTTTTGGAGGATGTATGAGTACATTTATCGATATAGCTATGTCAATTCTCTTTGTACTTTTTATGATTTTTATCTTTGGCGGATATCATAAAAATAAATCAGCCCAGCGAGAAGCACAAAGAGAGGCTGATGAGCAAAAAGAGAAAGATACAAAAGATACTGTTTTAAAATAGTATCTTTGCCCATTGCTCTAATTTATCCTCAAATTTATCAAATAAGTTTTTTGCGTTATCTACTACAACTTTCATTTTAAATCCTTTGATTTTATTGTTTAATTTGTCAAATAGTACACATTATTTAAAATAATGATAAAAAGTATTGCATTTTGTCATATTTATTTTGACTAAATTTCAAAAAACTACTATAATCTTTCATATATAAGCGATTAATTGGGGGTTTGGATGAAAAGTTTTCTTGATATTGTTGAAGAGATAAAAAGTATAGTCTCAAATGAATATAACGGCAAAAAGATATACGACAAAGATGTAGCTGATATACTTGGAGTTTCGCAGATGAATTTTGCGACAATGAAAAAAAGAGACAAAATACCATTTAGTGAGCTTTTGGATTTTTGTGCACTAAAATCTATATCTATAAACTGGCTTCTTTATGGGCAGTCTCCTGAGAGTTTAGTTGAGGCCACAAACAAATTTTTTATGATTAAATATTTTAGCAATGTAAGTGCTTCTGCTGGAGGTGGAGCTGAAGGTGAAGATGAAGAGAATGAGATGATAAAAATTCCTCCAGAGTTTGTGGCGATATTAGGCGGAGAGAGAGAACTTAGAAATATAGAGGCAGTAAATGTATCTGGGGATTCTATGGAGCCGACTTTTAGTTATAACGACATTGTTTTTATAAATAGAGCTAAAGTAGATCTTCAAAGAGGTGGAATTTTTACTATCAGAACTGAAGCTGGACTATTTATAAAGAGAGTTCAAAAGAGAATAGATGGAAAAATAGATGTAATTTCAGACAATCCAATCTACTCAACACAAACATTAAATCTTGGTGAGATAGAGGTTATAGGGCGAGTAGTAAGCAGATTTGGAAACGTTGATTAGGAGTGTTATGTGAGATATTTTTTTATAGTTTTTATTCTATTTTTATTTGCTGGGTGCTCACAACATGTCAGTAAGCCCGATATTAAAAAAAGTGTTCCAGAATCATTGGATATATATGATTTAGCAAATATTCCGCAAGATGCAGACTATTTTTCTAAGTTTATAGAGAACAATGTTTCTATTTACGATATTCAAAAGAAATATAACTCGAGATACTTTAGTGTTTGGAACATTGATAAACCAAGAGAGAGTATAGAGTCAATAGTATGGCCTTTTATCGCATTTACTCCATCAAGAAGTTATGGTGAAAACTTACAGTTACATAAACAAAGTTTTTTTGATGAGATGATTCAAAGTGCAAATTTCCAAGAGTATGCAACATTAAATAAAAAAGGTGTAACTTTAAACGAGGTTGATTTAAGGGCTTTTCCGACTATCAGACCACTGCTAAGAGACCCATCTATGGCAGGAGAGGGTTTCCCTTTTGATTATCTTCAAAATAGTACTGTTCATGCAAACAGCCCAATTTTTATCTCACACTATTCAGAAGATAGAGCGTGGGCTTATGTATTTAGTAGTTTTGCATCAGGTTGGATTAGAGCCAGTGAGTTTGTTATCTTAGAAGATGATGATAGAGAGTTTTGGCAAAAATCAGAACAAATTTATATAGTAAAAGAGGGCGCTGCCATCTATGACGCGAATGGAGATTTTCTCTACAAGTCAAAAATAGGAATGAGCTTTGCCATAATATCAGAAGATGAAACAAGCTACAAGGCATTAACTGTTGCATCACGTATAGGCACAAGAGCGATATATTCTAGCTCAACAATACCAAAAGAGATAGCAACAAAAGAGATTCTGAACTTAAGTGCAGAGAACTTGTCAGAGATTACAAAAGAGGTTTCAAAAACAAACTATGGATGGGGTGGAATGTATGAGCAAAGAGATTGCTCTTCCATGCTTAGAGATATGTTTACTCCTTTTGGTATATGGCTGCCTAGAAATTCATATCAGCAAAGTAAGGTAGGAAAGATTATCTCTTTAAAAGATATGAGCGAGGAAGAGAAGATAATAACTATAAAAGAGAAAGCTATCCCATTTCAGACATTGCTCTATAAAAAAGGGCATATTGTCCTTTACGTAGGAACGTACAATGATGATATAGTTGTTTTTCACAACACATGGGGTATAAAAACAAAGAAAGATGGTGTTGAGGGTAGATTGATTATTGGTCGTGCAATTTTTAGTACACTAAAGCTTGGGGAAGAGCAAAAAGATTATGATAAGAGCTCAGAGCTTTTAAAAAATATGACAAGTATGAATATTATTACAGAGTAACTATTAATATATTACACTTAAAATAAGCTCCAAGAATAATAATTATAAAAAATATATAGTATAATTTGAACTAAAAAATGGAGTTTAAATGAAAAAAATTATTTTAATATTCTTGCTATTGTTTATTGTTGTTGAGGCAAAATACCTTGATAGTGAATCTTGTAAAGAGTGCCATGAAAATATATACAATCAACATACTAAATCAATGCATCATAAAGCATCATTATTTAGCGATGAAGTGCATAGAAAAGTGCAAGAGTTATCAGATGATAAAAAATACTCATGCGCACTCTGTCATATGCCAGCAGCAAAAAATTTATCTGCAATTATTCGCGGAACAGAGAACCCAAAAGCAGAGGAGATAAGCAATAGCGATGGAGTTTCTTGTGCCTTTTGTCATCAAATCAGTAAGATTCATTATGGAAAGTCATACAATATAAATTTTTCAAGCACTGCCTTTGATGATAAACCTACCATGTTTGGAAATTTAGATAATCCAGATTCAAGCAATAAACATAATTCTCAAAGTAGTGATATATATAAAAACAGTGAAGTATGTATGGGATGCCACTCTCACAAAGAGAATAGTAATGGATTTGAAGTCTGCAACTCTAAAGATCAGCATGACTCAAGAAGCGATTGTATAGGGTGTCATATGCCAAAAGCTACAGGAGGAAATGAAAACTTTAACAAAAAGGGCAGAAGTGAGTATACAACACATAATTTCCTAGGTATCCGTTCAGATGAGATGGTTAAAAAAAGTGTTAAATTAGGCTTATCTTATAAAAATGAAAATATAGAGTTAAGTATAGAAAACAAGATGGGACATGCCATAATTACGCATCCAATGCGACTAAAATTTGTAAAAACAGTTGTGCTAAGAGATGGCAAAACTATCTGGAGTAATTTTAGCCAAAGCCCAAAAGAGGACAAAGAAGCAACCTTTATAATAGTTTTTAAAGATAGTGAAGAAAAACAGGCAATGCCTCATAATGCAGTTGGTTACGAATTAAATCAAAATCTAAAAGCTATGAGTTCAAAAATAGTTCTCTACAGCGTACCAAGCCTTCAAAAAGGTGATATTATAAAATCAACATGGGTAAGTTATGTTGTAAATCCAAATATAGCAAAAAAATTAGAACTTACATCTGATGAAATAACAAAACAGTATATTGGGGATGAAGTTTCTATCGTAATTAAGTAGTTGCAAGGAGTGAGAGCAAATCTCTCGCTCCTAGAGTGTTTTTAGGCTTTAATATCTAAAAGTGAGCCAAACATCTCATCTTGTGTCTTAATTGCAGTTACATTTACAGACGTGGCGTCTTGAGCGACTATTTGATTGGTTATTTCATTAGCTAAATCTGTCTGACTTCTGCTTGAGCCGTTATTATCTGCTTTTGAGTCTTCTGCTCTGACATAATTATCACCGCCAGAAATTCTACTGTTTGTAGGAGTAAACCCATCTGTATTTACATTTGCAACATTATTTGCACTGTTATTTAACATACTCTGATGCGCTTGAATTGATGAAATATTATTTGATATATTCATATTGCAACCTTCCTCTTAAGATAAAATACTAATGTAAATCGGCATTTAACTTTACTTCTCTAGTGCTTCTTTGAACAACATATTGTCCATTTAGAGAGTTTTGTCTAAAATGGATACCATTTAGTCCTGCAAGTTCCCAGCCCTTCATGTAGTTATCAAATTTTGTATTTGGATTTACTTCTTTTAGTTCACTTATCTCTTCATCGTTTATATGAAACTTTGTTCCAGCAAAAACTGCTAAGCCACCATCAATAATACAACCATCGCCTAGCGGGATCCCACATGTAGAGTTTGCACCAAGAAGTGTATTTTTACCGATAGTTATAGGATTTCCATCCGTTCCGCTAAGAACACCAAGTATAGAAGCTCCTCCACCAACGTCACTTCCAGCACCAACAACAGCAGAGCTTGAAATTCTTCCTTCAACCATTACAGCGCCTGTTGTTCCAGCGTTAAAGTTCACGTAAGAAGCACCTGGCATTACAGTAGTTCCAGCCGCTAATTGTGCACCAAATCTTACTTTTGATGTATCTAGTATACGAGTGTTATCGGCAGGAATAATGTGTTGAAGAAATCTTGGAAATTTATCAACAAAGTCAATATGCGGGTACTCATTTGCAAGTTTTAATTCTATTTCAAACTCACGAAGATAATCTAATTCTATTGGCTTTCCATTTGACCATGCAACATTTGGAAGTGCTCCAAAAGCGCCATTGAGATTTATACTTCTAATTTCTACTTTTGCTTGAGAGAGGGCATAAAGTTTTAAGTATGCTGCCTCAACGCTCTTTAGTGGCTCATCAGCAAAGATAAATGTTACTCTAAACTCACCATCTTTTGAACCGTTTGTAGCTATCTGATTGTAAAGCGCAGAAACAACTTGTATATTTTTATGAGCATCTCCGTAAGCTTCATCTGAATAAGGAGAAAAAGCATTTAGAGCGCTCTTTAAAAAAGTACTGTTAATATTGCAAACTACTTCACTTTGGCTAAAATCTATCTCAACACCTTGTTCTTCAAGTGCTTTAATAAATATAGCTGCGCTGCCAAAATTTTCATTCCAGTTAATTACTGGGTATGTTGCCTGAAGTGTTTTTTCAAGATTCAGTTGCCCCATATCTACTCTACATATACCAAAAGCCAAAGGCTCTCTATAATTCTTGATTGATGTTTTAATGTCTTGAATAAGTTCTTTAAAAGCTTCCGTAGTTTGAATAATTTCCATAAATTCTCTCTTAAGTGATTTGTGGCAATTATTATACTTAAACATTACTAATAATATTTTAGTATATACTTTGCCCATGAATAAATGGATTGAATTTTTAAAAAAAAATGACTTAATTGGTATAAAAAAGTATATAAAAAATGGTGCTGATATAAATGAAGCAAATGAGAGCGGAGAGTCAGTATTAGCCTCATCGCTGAGATATAGATGCGATTTTGATTTAGTTATGCTCTTGATTGATAACGGTGCAGATATATTTGACTTTGATGAAGAGGGTGTTAGCATCTTTGATATGGCTGTTACTTATGACAACATAGAGGTAGTTAAGTATCTTATATCTCAAGGAGTTGATGTAAATACTACGCAAAGAAGAAGTAAGTTTACACCACTTATGGCAGCTGTTTGTTATGGTAGAGTAGATATGGTAGAATTTTTGATAGAGCAGGGCGCAAATATAAAAGCTGTAGATGCAAAGGGCATTAGTGTTATAGACTTTGCAAGAAAAATGAATAAAAAAACAATCTTAAATCTTTTGGGTTATGATAAAGAGGCACCAATAAATAGGAACTACGCGAGATAGCTAGACTCTATAAGCTAGTTGTCTAAAAGCTTAACAAAATTTTTGTAGTTTTCTATAATTTTTTGATTTTTTTGATTTTGAGTGTAGAACTCTATAGCTTTTTTTCCAAGTCTTGGTATCTCATTTTTAACAGCCCAACTGCTTATGGTTCCTTCTGGAATCTGCAAAATATTTGCGAGTTCTTTTTGGGTAATACCAAGCTCACTGCAAGCATCTTTAACAATGTTTGATTTTATTTTTTTCTCTTTTTTAAGAGCTTTTGGTTTTAAAATTAGCTCTTCATCTGCTATCATTTCTTCTTTTGATTTTGATGCTTCTTCTTCTAAAACATACGTTTTTTCTCTGTTGTCATCAACCCATTTAAGTACATCAAATCCAGTTACAACCCAATCTCTGCCATTAAATTTTGAAACAAAATCTTGTGTAAATTTTGATATATTATCTCTAGCAAACTCTTCATTTGTAACTTGATAGAGCATTGAAAATGCTAGCTGCTGGGCTCCAAGAGATCTATTTCCCCAGTCAAAGCCATTATAAATAGCAAAAATATCATATCTAAGTGGAAGTTCCAGCTCACCATATGTAATATATTTTGCACCAAGAAGCGTTTTATGCCCTTTAAATGTATGATGATTCTTGTTTACAGTCACAATCATTTGTACCTCTTAAATTTTAAAAGTATAGTGAGAATCACTCTTTTTGTGAAAATTTCTCTTGCTAGAAATAGAAAACCGATAAATAATATAGACAAAAACAGTTATTGTCAAAAGTATGAATAACCAAACTAACATGGCTTTGCTCCTTGATTTTTGTTTGTTTATAATGACAAGTATCGACTATACAAATATTAAATTAAATTATATTGTATCCCGAGTTTTTCAAGATGCTCAATAAATAGATTGAAGTAGCTCTTGACATAGCTCTCGTCCTTAAAACATAAAGATATTTCAACTGATGCGCTGCCATCTTTTAAAATCGGAAGAGATGATAATTCTATCTCTTTTGGAACAATTTTCATAACTTCTATAAGAGTATTCTCACTTGTTTGCGCAAGTAGCGTAAATCTGTATTTTTTTATGCTTTGAGAAAATAAATCTTTGATAACTTCACTTATCATCGGATGAGCCATCTGTGGAAATCCTGGAGTAAAAAAGTATCTATCTTCAAGAGAAAAGCCTGACATGTTGTTTATAGGGTTAAAGAGAAGTTTAGAGTTTTGAGGTAAATCTGACATATGAATTCTATGAGGATAAGCTTCTTCTTTAAATCGCTTTATTATGTCTTGCTCAAATTGCTTATGTCTTTGGAGCGGTTTGTTTGTAAAAACAGTTGCGGCAATCTCTCTTGTTAAATCATCAGGAGTAGCTCCAATACCGCCAAAAGAGAACATGACACTTTTTTCATCCTCTTTTACAAGTTGATAGATACTTTTTATAAGTGCTTCATCGTCTTTTATGATAAAAGAGGCAAAAAGGTCGTGCCCATAATTTTGAAGCTCATTTTTTAAAAACTCAAAGTGCTTATCAACTCTGCGTCCGTTTAGTATCTCGCTGCCAATTATACAAGCGTAAAAGTTCATATTGCTCTCTTGTTTTTTGCCAAATTATAGTTTAGGGATTGTTAGAAGAGTCTTATATAGAGTATAATTGCAGAACTAAATTATAAAAGGTGTTTTTTATGTCTTACGCACAACAATTAGAAGAGCTAATAACTAAGAGTGTTATTCCAGATATCGATGAGAGATTGGATGAGATTTTTGAGGAAATCTCCAATAACAAAGAAGCAAGTGAAGACGCTAAGGAAGAGATAGAAGATCTTAGAGAGTTTAAAGCAGACCTTCAAGATGTACTTCAAGACCTAGCTAGTGGAGATATGGAAGAAGATGAGTGTAAAGAGCTGATTGATGATATTTTAGAGGCTCAAAGTAGTGACGAAGAAGATGATTTTGGATTTGAAGAAGATTAACAAATAATTTAAATAAGTTTATAAAAAGATAAGTCTCTTTTTATAGCTAGTTTTAAATTCGTTTACATATAATTTCATCAACAAAATATATAGGATAATCATGAGAATAATACTACTTGGCGCTCCAGGAGCTGGAAAAGGCACACAGGCTGGATTTTTAACAAAAAGATATAACATCCCTCAAATCTCTACGGGAGATATGCTCAGAGCTGCTATAAAAGCTGGAACTGAAATGGGCAAAATGGCTAAAGAAGCTATGGATACTGGTAAGCTTGTAACTGATGAGATTATTATCGGACTCGTAAAAGATAGAATTGCGGAAGATGATTGTAAAAATGGTTACCTTCTTGATGGTTTTCCTAGAACACTTGCTCAAGCAGACGCTGTTACAAACGCAGGAATTAACATAGACGCAGTAATCGAGATAGATGTTGCTGACTCTGAGATAGTAAGCAGAATGAGCGGTCGCCGTGCTCACTTAGCAAGTGGTAGAACATACCACCTAGTTTATAATCCTCCAAAAATTGACGGCAAAGATGATATAACTGGTGAAGATTTGGTTCAAAGAGACGATGATAAAGAGTCGGTTGTACTCGATCGTCTTGAAGTTTATCACGAACAAACAAGCCCACTAATAGGCTACTATAAAAACCAAGCATCAAAACTTGACACCCTAACTTACATAACAGTAGATGGCACAGCAAAAATAGCTGATGTTGAAGCAGCAATCATCTCTAAACTAGGTTGATAAAATATTTGAAGAGTAGATATAACTATATCTTACTCTTTACAAAACTCCCCATCTCAACAACTATATCTTCAATAGTTCTCTCACCATTTATAACATGTAAAAGATTTTTAGCTTTGTAAAAAGCTTGTATATCAGCCAGTGGTTCTATGTAGATTTTCATGCGGTTATCAAAAACTTCTGTATTGTCATCGGCTCCACGTGCACGACCTAGAACTCTGTCTTTTGCTGTTTCTTCGCTTACGTAAACCTCTATAACACTTATAAGCTCTAAAGATGAATCTACATTTAGATACTCGTCTAGTGCGTTTAATTGCTCAATACTTCTTGGGTATCCATCTATAATGATGATTGGAGTAGGGGCGTTTTTTATGGCATTTACTATGGTTTCTATTGCTATTTTTATAGGAACAATAAGACCTTTAGATATGTAGCCACCTATCTCTGCACCGAGTTTTGAGTTGCTTGCAACTTCTGCTCTTAACATATCGCCTGTTGAGTAGTGCGTTATGTTTTCATTTTCTTTAGCGATTAACTCTGCATCTGTTGTTTTACCAGAACCTGGGGCGCCGATGATTAGAAATAGTTTTTTCATTTTAGTACTTTTGAGTGGTTTTTTAGTAGCAACAAAGAGTTGCTACTGTGTTGGGGGCTATCTAAGTTTTATATGCAAATCTCTAAGTTGAGTCGCATCAACTTCACTTGGTGCTTTTGTAAGGATACAAGAAGCTTTTTGTGTTTTAGGGAATGCGATAACATCACGGATACTTGATTTTTTAGAAATTAACATCATAAGTCTGTCAAATCCGATAGCAAAACCGCCATGTGGAGGAGCGCCGAATTTTAGAGCATCTAGCAAGAAACCAAACTTCTCTTTTGCCTCTTCTTCGCCGATTCCAAGAAGTTTGAATATCTCTTCTTGCATCTCTTCTTTATGGATACGGATACTTCCGCCACCAAGTTCTGTACCGTTTAAAACGATATCATAAGCGATAGAATCAATCTCTTCTATATCATCTTTATCTGTGTCTTTTGGCTGCGTAAACGGATGGTGAAGCGCTTTTACACGGCCTTCTTCAACTTCAAACATAGGGAAATCAACAACCCACACGAATTCAAAAGCATCTTTATCTACAAGATTCATCTTCTCATGTTCAGCTATAAATATTCTAAGGCGACCCATATAATCCCATACAGTTTTTTTATCACCCGCACCAAAGAAAACAACGTCTCCAACTTTCATACCGAGTCTATCAACTAGAAGTGCGATATCCGCATCTGAGAAAAACTTGATAAGTGGACCTTTGAGACCATCTTCTTTCATCTGGAAGTATCCGAGACCTTGCGCACCAAACTGACGAACAAAATCTTCAAAAGTTTTCATCTCGCGCTTAGAAAACACTAAGTCTGCACCTGGAACTCTAAGAGCTTTTATACGGTTTTTGTGCGGTTGTTTAGCGATATTTGTAAATATTTCGTTATCACATCTCTCAAATATATCGATAACATCAACCATTTTCAGGTCGTATCTAAGGTCTGGTTTATCAGATCCATACCACTCCATAGCATCTCTAAAAGCTATACGGTTAAACGGAGGCTTGATTTCAACGCCACAAGCGCCAAACATTGAGACTAAAAGCTTTTCAGCAATAAGCATTACATCTTCTTGATTACAAAAGCTCATTTCAACGTCTATCTGAGTAAATTCAGGCTGTCTGTCTGCTCTTAAATCCTCATCTCTAAAACACTTTGCGATTTGGAAATATCTATCAAATCCGCCAACCATTAAAAGCTGTTTAAATAGCTGTGGAGATTGCGGAAGTGCGTAAAATTCGCCACTGTGAACACGAGAAGGAACTAGATAATCTCTTGCGCCCTCTGGAGTTGATTTTGTAAGTATCGGAGTTTCAACTTCTAAGAAGCCATTTTCATCTAGTACATTTCTAGCTGCGATTGCTGCTTTTGAACGAAGACGAAAAGTCTCATACATAGCTGGGTCTCTAAGCTCCAAATAACGATACTTAAGTCTTGTCTCTTCGCCTACATTTTTATCGCCAATCACAAATGGTGTAGTTGCTGAGCGATTCTCAATGATAATCTCACTAACAACAATCTCAACGGCACCAGTTTTTAGGCGAGGATTTGTAAGTCCTTCCCCGCGGAGGCGAACTTTGCCTTTTGCAACGAGAACAAACTCATCACGAATCGTACTTGCTACTTTGTGAGCAGAAGCACTATCTTCAGGGTCACATGTAAGCTGCATTAAACCGCTTTTGTCTCTTAAATCGATAAAAATAATTCCGCCATGATCACGGTAGCTATTTGCCCAACCAGCTAGAACAACCTCTTGTCCTACGTTTGCTTCACTTAATTCTGTACAATAATGACTTCTCATAGATATAGAGTCCTAGTAAATAATTTTCGCGGATTATATCTAAACTACTCTTATCGTATAATTAGAGAGAGAGGCATTTATTTTTTAGTACTAAAGAGTGTATAATGAACAAAAAAATTTAAAGAGCAATTTTGGATAATAAAACTATAAAAAAAGTTGGCGTTGTTTTAAGACCATCATCCCCGCATTTAAAAAGTGGCTATGAAAAATTAGAAAAAATCTTTAAAAACTACAATATAGAAGTTTTGATAGAAGATAAAAGTGCCAAGATGATTGGTGTTTCTGGACGCAGTTTTAAAAAAATGTGTGAAGAGGCTGATTTTTTAGTAACTTTTGGAGGAGATGGTACGCTTATCTCTACTGTTAGAAGGTCTTTTGATTATGATATTCCGATACTAGGCATATATGCTGGAAATCTCGGCTTTTTGGCTGATTTATCTTTAGATGAACTTGACTCTTTTGTGGAGAAAATAACTCAAAATAGATATAAAATAGATGAGAGAGCAGTTCTTGAAGCAACAGTTATAAAAAATCAAAAAGAGATAAAAATGTATGCTTTTAATGACGTAGTTTTAACTCGCACAAGAGTTTCAAATATGATTCATATTGAGACGCTTGTAAACTCTCGCTCTTTTAACACATACTATGGAGATGGCGTAGTTGTATCTACTCCAACAGGCTCAACTGCATATAACCTCTCAGCTGGAGGACCAGTTCTCTTTCCCATGAGCAATGTTTTTGCTCTAACTCCAATCTGCCCTCATTCACTCACTCAAAGACCAGTTGTTCTACCTGGAAAATTTGCAATAGAGATGAAAACATCAGAAGAGAGAGCTCTCATAATCATAGACGGGCAAGATGTACATGAGCTAGAACTAGGGGAGAGCGTTCATATAAAACTAGCGGCTAAAACAGTTAAACTGATGCACAAAGAGGAGTACAACTACTTTGACGTATTAAAAGAGAAGCTAAGATGGGGCGAGTGATTGTTTGAAAGAAAGTATAATTCGCAAATATTTAAGCAAGGCAGTTAAATGATAGAGAGATTTTACCTAAAAGATTATCTTAGCTTTAAAGAGGTAGAGCTTGAGCTTAGCAGTGGGCTTGTTGTATTTACGGGTCCAAGTGGAAGTGGTAAGTCAATTTTGATGAGTTCTATTTTATCTTCATTTGGACACACTTCTTGTGAAGCCTCACTTTGTGAATCTAGTGTAGCATGGGAGTTAGACGGCGAAGAGTACGCTGTTGAGAGTGACGATATAAATGTTTTTAAACATATAAAAAAAGAGAAATCAAGATATTTTATAAATAACCAAAGTATCTCAAAAAAGGCGATGAGTGAACTCTCTTCAAGCTACTTAAGACATCTGTCTTTGCGTGATTTTAGCGATTTTGAAAATGAGAATTTACTTCTAATTTTAGATGCTAGAATAAGTATAAGAAATAAAGAGTTGTTGAAGATAAAAAGTGAGTATAAAGAGGCT
Organism: Sulfurimonas crateris; assembly: GCA_945870785.1. GTDB lineage: Bacteria > Campylobacterota > Campylobacteria > Campylobacterales > Sulfurimonadaceae > Sulfurimonas > Sulfurimonas crateris_B. Next base: position 23,276 of record CAMBTK010000001.1, on the reverse strand, counting down.
TTTTTAGAGCATAAAAGAGTTAAAAAAGAGTTGCTTATTATAGAAGATGAGCAAAAAAAGATAGTCGAGCTAAAAGAGTTTGCCTCTTATGAGATAAAAAAAATCGAGATGATAAATCCTAAAATCTCAGAAGACATAGAGCTTTTAGAGATAAAAAAAGAGCTCTCAAAAAAAGAGAAAGTTTTAAAGAGCCTCTCGCAAGCGGATGCTATTTTTGAGCATGAACATTCTGTGTTTAACGCACTTGATTTACTAGATAAAGAGAGCTCTTTTTTTAGTGATGCAATGAATGAGTTAAGAGCAGTTCTAGAGAGCGCACAAGAGAGATTTAGTATGCTTGAAGAGATTGATGTGGAGGAAGTTTTAAACCGCATTGAAGAGCTTAGCGAACTAAAGAGAAGATATGGGAGTATAGAAGAAGCTCTCATATATAAGCAAGAGAAGATTCAAGAGCTTCAAAAGTATGAAAATATAGAGTTTACAAAGGGTGACCTAGAAGCAAGAGTTAAAGAGTTAGATAAAAAAGTAACATATTTAGCTTCAGAACTAAGTAGCGCTCGTTATGAAGAGAGAGACTCTTTTAGTAAAGAGTTAAATAAATATCTAAAAGATTTATATCTACGAGATGCTCTTGTTGAGATTAACGAGAGCGAATTTAGCGCTTTTGGAAAAGATGAGATAACTATAAAACTAAATAGTACTGATTTACAAAAGATAAGCACAGGAGAGTTTAACAGACTAAGACTCGCTATCTTGGCTCTAAAGTCTGAGACCATGAGTAAAGATGGCGGTGTTTTAATTCTTGATGAGATTGATGCAAATCTTAGCGGTGAGGAGTCAATGAGCGTTGCTAAAGTTTTAAAACAGCTCTCAAAACATTTTCAGATATTTGTAATTTCTCATCAGCCACAATTAACATCTATGGGAGATCAACACTTTTTAGTCTATAAAGAGGGTAATGAATCTTTAGTCAAAGAGCTTGATTTTGAGAGAAGAGTTGAAGAGATAGCTAGGATTATCAGCGGAGAAAGCATAACCCAAGAAGCAAGAGGCTTTGCAAAAGAGCTTTTAAATCTACAAATAAGAGAGTAGAAATGATAGTTGATACACACGTACATCTTGATGATGAGAGATTTGTAGAGGACTTAAATGAAGTTCTAAATCGTGCAAGGGAAGGTGGGGTAGAGCGTTTTATAATTCCTGGCGCAGATCCATTAAATCTGCAAAGAGCTATCTCAATAGCACAGAAGAACAGTGATGTATATTTTGCTGTTGGTGTTCATCCATATGATATGGATTCTTTTAATGATAACGATTTTAAAGACTTTCTTATGCACGAGAAGTGTGTAGCAGTTGGAGAGTGTGGGCTGGATTACTTCAGGCTTGATGGTAGCGAAGAGGAAAAAGAGGCAGAAAAAGTGAGACAAAAAGAGCTCTTTGTTACTCAAATAGAACTTGCAAAGAAGTATAAAAAACCTCTAATAGTTCATATAAGAGATGCTTCAAGAGACTCAAAAGAGTTACTTTTAAAGCACAATGCGTCAGAAGTTGGCGGTGTTTTGCACTGCTATAATGCCGATGAAGAGCTTCTTAGTTTGGCAAAAGAGGGCTTTTATTTTGGGATAGGCGGTGTTTTGACATTTAGCAATGCAAAAAAACTCATTCAAGTGTTACCAAAAATCCCACTTGAAAAACTTTTAATCGAAACCGATGCTCCATATTTGACACCAACTCCCCACAGAGGCAAGAGAAATGAGCCTCTTTATACACAGTTTGTGGTAAAAAAAATAGCAGAACTTTTAGAAATTACAGAGCAGAAAATAGAAGAAATAAGTACAAAAAATGCTTTTAAACTTTTTCATATTTCTTAGTATCAGCAGTTCTTATTATATTATTAATAATTTTTAGATAAAATCAATCTTCAAATTTATTAAAGAGGAGCTGCAAAATTGAAATATATCTTTATGTTTTTTTTCCCACTTTTGCTCAGCGCAAACCTTTCTTACCTTACAAATCAGACTAAAGAGATAGCAATATTGGAGTCTTTCGACATAGAAGCTTCTTTCTTGTATGACCCAATTATGAACCAGATGAAAAATTCTCAAAGAGATATTTATTCAGATCAACAATTTTTTCAAGCCATGGATGAGGCATATATTTTTATACCTGCAATTAAAAATATATTGGCAAAATATAACATACCACCTGAATTTCTTTTTTTGGCAATGGCTGAATCTAGTTTTTCAACAAAAGCATATTCTGTAAAACGAGCATCTGGTTTGTGGCAGTTTATGCCTGAAACTGCTAAGTTATATGGGTTAAGAATCGATCAGTATGTTGATGAGAGAAGAGATCTGATAAAGTCAACAGAAGCAGCTGCAAAATATCTTAGTAAACTTTATGATAAGTTTGGCAAGTGGTATTTAGCCGCAATTGCTTATAACTGCGGTGATGGAAGACTCTCTAGAGCCATAAAAAATGCAAATAGTGATGAGCTCTCAGTTTTGCTAAATCCACAAAAGCAATATATACCAAAAGAGAGTAGATTTTACATAAGAAAAGTTGTCTCTCTTGCAATGATAGGAAATGATGAGCAGTTTTTATTAAATAGTGAATATGAGTACCTTTTAAATAGAGCAAATGCATACTCTATCTCCACGGTTCAAGTACCAAGAGGAGAATCTCTAAAGAGAGTTTCATCGCTTATTGATATTCCATTAGAAGAGTTACAAAAATTAAACAGACATCTAAAACATGACTTCGCACCACCATATCTAAATAGCTACAATATCTATATTCCATATATAAAGCTATCTGCATTTAAACAAAAGTATTTTGAAGAGAAACTAAATAAATTTTATAGAGTTCATATAGTTGCAAGAGGTGACAGTCTTTACAGTATAGGTAAAAAATATAATGTTAGCCATATGACTATTAAAGATTTTAATGCTCTAAAGGGAGATAGACTAAGTTTAAATCAGAAGCTTATTATTCCTATAAGCATCAAGGGTGACAATCAAAGAATTAGCGGAAATTTCCCTTATTCTATGAAAAAAGGAGAGAGTATAAAATCTCTTCTTGAGTCAACTAAAGCAAATATTTAAAAAATAACTATAAAGATTATAACGCATGAATAAATTGTATATATTTTCAACTCTATTAGTGCTTCTGCTTATTACAGGGTGTAGCACAAGGGGTACAAGAGTTTATACATCTTCAGATTCACCAACTAGCTACTCTTCAAGTAAAAACGCTTATAACTCATCTGTAGATAAAAAAAATTATAGTCATCCAACAATGAGACCTTATGAGATAAGAGGAATAAAGTATTATCCTACTGTAGTAAGCGTTGGAGATGAGTTTGATGGTTTTGCCAGTTGGTATGGTCCTGATTTTCATGGCAAACTAACTTCTAATGGCGAAACTTACAATATGTATGATATGACAGCTGCTCATAAAACACTACCTATGAATACAATCGTGAAAGTAACAAATCAGAGAAATAAGAAAAGTGTAGTTGTAAGAATAAACGATAGAGGTCCATTTATCGAGAGAAGAATTATAGATCTCTCAAACACAGCAGCAAAAAAGATAGATATGCTTGGTGCTGGAACGGCTCCAGTTAAGGTTGAAGTTCTTGGTTTCCACTCAAAAGACAAAAGAGATATTCCACTTGAAAAAGATTTACAAATATCGCCTCCAGATCAAGTTATTGATGGATTTGCACTACAAATTGCATCTTTTTCAAGAGTTGAGGGTGCTATTGAAACACAACAAAAGTATAATAAGACTGACGGATACGAGACAATTATAAAAGATATGCAGACACAAAGTGGTAGAATGTTTAAAGTATGGCTAAAAGGCTTCAGAAGTGAACAAGAGGCTAGAGACTACCTTGCATTAGGTAATTTTAAAGGCTCATTTATAGTGAGAGAGGATTAAGATGATTAGTAAAAGCAGAAAAACAAAAGAGACGGATATTACTGTTTCGTTAGATGTAAATGGTAGTGGCAAAAGTAAAATAGATACGGGTGTTGGATTTTTAGACCACATGCTTGATAGTTTTTCAAAACACTCTTTGATTGATATCGAGATTATATGCAAGGGTGATACACATATAGATGATCACCATAGCGTAGAAGATATAGGAATCGTTCTTGGTGCACTTATCGCAGAAGCAATCTACCCAGTTGCAAATATGGAGCGTTTTGGAAGTGCAAATATAGTTATGGATGAGGCTTGTGTAAGTTGTGATTTAGATCTCAGCAATAGACCTTATTTGGTTTATAATGTTGATGTTACTGGAAAAGTAGGGCAATTTGACACAGAGCTTGTAGAAGAATTTTTTAGAGCTTTTGTATTAAATGCAAGAATAAGCACACATATAGTTCTTCTTAGAGGTAAAAATAAACATCATATTATCGAAGCAGCTTTTAAGGCTCTTGCCGTAGCAATTCGCCGTGCAATGCAAAAAAATGATAGAATTGGAATTCCAAGCACGAAAGATGTTCTTTGATTAAGTTGATTGTGCTTGATGTTGATGGATGTATGAGTGATGGAAAAATAATATATCACTCTGATGGCTCTGAGACAAAAAACTTCAATGTCAAAGATGGTTTAGCAATCAGCTCATGGATAAAAATGGGTTTAAATGTAGCAATAATCACAGGAAGAGACTCTAAAATAGTAGAAAAAAGAGCCACAGAGCTTGGAATTAAATATCTTTTTCAAGGTATTAAAGATAAGCAGAGCGTACTCAAAGAGCTTATTGATTCTTTGGGCTTAAAGTATTATGAAGTTGGTGCAATCGGCGATGATTTAAATGACTTTAAAATGCTGCGCAGTGTCGGCAGAAGCTTTACTCCAAAAGATGGCGTAAAAGAGATTAGAGAGATAGTTGATACAACTTTAACGCATAATGGCGGAGATGGAGCAGTCAGGGAGATGATAGATACTCTTGTTGATGAGAATGATTTAAGAGAGCAATTTATGGCTCTTTGGTTATAATAATATGAATATAAACTATTTTTTTCTTATTATCTCTTTTTCTCTTATGATGATACTTTTTTTATTTAAACCTTTGGAGATTAAAGAGAGCTCTTTTGGAGATGTTGAACTCTTCAGTATCTCATCATTTACTATGTATGAATTTGACTCTCATGGTCTTATTACGTTAATGAATGGCACAAAAGCTATTAGATACAGTGATAGATACAGAGTTGATGATATAGATTATACAGATAACTCTAAAGAGTATGTTGCAAATATGAAATCAAATAGTGGAATTTATAAAGGTGATATCGTATATCTTGATGGAGATATTGTCTATGTACGAGAAGATGGTTTAACATTTGAGACACAAAAAGCGACATATAACAAAAAAACAAGCATAGCTATTGCTGATGGAGACTATCTTCTATACAGAGGAGCGAATAGAGTAATAGGAAAAGGGCTGCATTATAATAGCTCCCTTGAGAAAGTTGCATCAAAAAATGTAACTGCAAAATATCAACTAAAAGAGAGATAAATGAAAAAAAGAGTTTTAATAATAATTTTATTGGCAACATCACTTTTTGCGCAAGAGTTACAAATAAAAGCAAAACTTTTTAACGCAGATCAAAAAGCTGGAATTTCTATATTTGAAGGCGATGTTAACATCATCAAGGGAGCTGATGAGTTGAATGCCTCAAAAGTAACCATTCACACAAATAGTAATCAAGAGCCTACTAAATTTATAGCTGAGGGTAACTCTTCGTTTAAGATAAAAACTTTAGAAGGTTCTTTGTATACTGGAAAAGCTCATAAAGTAATCTATCTTCCACAAACAAAAGAGTACTACTTTTATCAAGATGTGCATCTAAAACAGATAGATGACAAAAAAGAGATAATAGGGGATGAAGTTATTTTAAAAACTATCGAAGGCAAAGCATATGCGAAAGGTGCAGAAAAAGAGCCTGTAATTATGATTTTTAATATGCCAGAAGATCAAAATAAGACAAAAGATGACAAGAAAGAAAACAAATGATTGAGATTGTAGAGGCAAAGTTTATTACATCTGCCCCAAATATAAGTGCTGCGCCACCTAGTGATGAGCATAATGAGGTTGTTTTTATGGCTCGTTCAAACGTTGGTAAGAGCTCTCTGCTTAATGCGCTCTCAAACCATAAAGGCTTGGCTAAAGTCTCATCAACACCTGGTAAAACAAGACTTATAAACTACTTTGATGTAACTTTCATAAACAGAGAAGATAGCACAAAAAGTTTAGCTAAGTTTGTTGACTTACCTGGATTTGGCTATGCAAAAGTAGCAAAATCTATCAAATATGATTGGGAGAGAAACTTAACAGACTATATAGCACTAAGAAAACAGATTAAAATTTTTATACATCTTGTTGATTGCAGACACCCTTTTTTAGAAATAGATAAATCTGTAAGTGATTTTTTGCTTGAGTGTGCAAACCCTACTCAACATATAGTTCAGATTTTTACCAAAGTAGATAAGCTTAATCAAAAAGAGCAAAATGAGTTAAGAAGAATTTTTCCAGAGGCTCTTATGGTTTCTAGCTCCAAGAAAAAGGGAATGGCAAAAGTGGTAACGCTTATTTACGATATTTTAAATGAGAAGGAACAGGAGCATGTCAATGAAGATTGAATTAACAAATGCAAAACTCTCAGATATACAAGAGATGCAAAGATTAGTAGCAGCTGAAGTCGAGGCTGGTGTCATTCTTGCAAGAAGTTCAGACGAGATTGCAACAAATATCAGGTCTTATATTTTAGCTAAAGATGACTCAGAGATAGTTGGATTTTGTGCTCTTCATATTCATACACCAACGCTTGCTGAGATCAGATCTCTTGTTGTAAAAGATGGAAGAAGAGGTCAAGGAATAGGGCAGAGTTTAGTTACAAAAGCAACAGATAATGCAAAAATATTAGGACTTCAAAAAGTGCTTAGTTTGACTTATAAGCAATCTTTTTTTGAAAATCTAGGTTTTATTGAGATTCCAAAAGAGTCACTTCCAGAACATAAAATATGGGCAGACTGTATTAAATGTAAACATTTTCCAATATGCAACGAAGTCTCTCTTATAAAAACCCTCTAGCAATATACCTTTATGGTGTATTGTTTCTTCTGTATACTGCACTAAGCGGTATATATCTTTTTTTACCACCATTACTTACGGTGCTTTACTTCTATTTTTCAAAATCACTTAAAAAAGAGGACTCGATAACTCTTTTTCTTATCATTTTTTGTCTCTTACTTTTTGAATCAGAAAATAGCTATGTTTTATTTAGCACTATAATTTATTTTTCAATTTTACATAAATATATTATTCCAAAAATAGTTAAAAGCTCTAGCTGTACAGCATGTATAAATTTTATGATTGTTGTTTTTGTATATATAGGCTTTTTTCTTTTTTACTCGTTTTTGTCAAATATTTTTTTATTTCCACTACCTAGTATAAACTACTATGTAATTTACTATATAGTTATTGAATTTTTAATTTTGAGCATATTATGAAAATAAAATTTATACTTTTTATCTTTGCATCTCTATGGCTTGCTCTTTTGGTGAGAGTGTTTTTTCTCTCAGTTCAATCAAACAGTTATTACGAGAAGCTATCATATAACAATACAATTAAAATAGAACAGATACCGCCAGTAAGGGGCGAGATAGTTGATATAAACAATAGACCTATTGCAATTAATGAGCTTGGATTTAAGATACAACTAGCGCCTCATTTAGGGCTTGAGAAAAACTCTGAAGTTTTTGAAGATGAGCTAAATAAACTAATATCTTTACTGCCTAACTTAGATAAAGAGAAGATAATTAAAGAGTATAAAAAGGTTGACTCATATTACAACCATAACTTTATTGACATAGTTGATTTTGTATCATATGAGCAGATTATGCCTATATACTCGATTTTAAGCCTAAGAGAAAACATAAATATTGTCTCATCTCCAAAGAGATTCTATCCATATAGCGAAATAGGCGCACATGCTATTGGCTACGTTGGACGTGCAAATAAAGATGATGTCGCAGATGATAATCTTGTTAAGCTAATTGGATACAGCGGTAAATCTGGCATTGAGAAATACTATAATGAATATCTTCAAGGATTATCTGGAAAAAGAGAGATTAAAGTAAATGCAAATAACCAAGAAGTAGAAGAATTATCAAGCCAAAAACCTTCTGAGGACACAAAGCTTACTTTAAATATTGATATTGAACTTCAAAAATATATATCATCACTCTTTGTGAACAAGGCTGGAGCAGTTATTGTTATGGCAATGAATGGTGCTATTTTGTCTGCTAGTAGTTTTCCAGAGTATGATTTGAATACTTTTGTAACTGGTATAAGCAATGAGGTCTGGGATAAGCTCTCAAATAGCCTTGATAAACCTTTTACAAACAAGCTTATCCATGGACTTTATCCCCCTGGTTCAGTTATAAAAACAGGTCTTGGACTACTCTATATAACTTCACCAGAAGTTGGTCCAAACTTTAATGTGTTTTGTACAGCTTCTATGCCACTTGGCTCACGTGTATTTAGATGCTGGAAGAAAGATGGGCATGGAAGTACAGATATAAAAAAAGCCATTAGAGAGAGTTGTGATGATTTTTTTTATAAAGGTAGCCTAAGGCTTGGAATAGAGAAAATGAGCGATGGTCTTATGCGATATGGGCTTGGAAAAAAAACAGGTGTTGATTTACCAAATGAATTTATAGGTACTGTTCCATCTCGTGAGTGGAAAAAAAAGAAGTATAATAAACCATGGTACATAGGTGAAACAGTAAACACGTCGATTGGGCAGGGCGATTTCTTAACGACTCCTATGCAAATAGCACAGTTTACAGCACTTATGGCTACTGGCAAACTACCAGTTCCGCATTTTGCAAATACGATAGGAGACAAAGTCGTTGAGCCAGAACTACAAGATGTACTTACTGAAAATGAGCTAAAGAGGCTGCCCACAATTCAAAGAGCAATGTATGAGGTTTGTAATGTCCCAGGCGGAACAGCTACAAACTACCTTAGAACAAAAGTTAAAGTTGCTGGTAAAACTGGAACTGCTCAAGTTGTTGGGATACTTCAAGATATTAAAGAGAGAGAGTTAGAACATACGATGGAGTACTACACTCGTTCACATGCTTGGTTTACAACATATGGTCCATATGACAATCCTCAGTATGTAGTTTTAGCTATGGTTGAGCATGGCGGACATGGTGGAGCTGCAACTGGAGATATTGTATCTGGAATCTATAATAAACTCTTAGAGCTTGGGTATATAAAACAAGAGATAGAAGATAAAAAGTAGTACGCTTCAGAGATGAGTGTTCATCTCTAAGGGGTATATTAAAAAGAGTTAAGTAGAAAAAGAGCAAGTATTGTTAATAAAAATATTGCTCCTGTTTTGTTATAAAGTCTGTTTGCTGTAATGAAAAGAAGAGTAATTGAGACACCAATCATCACATAAATGTCAAACTGTGCAGTAATTAAGTTTACAGTTAATGGATTTATTATTGAAGCAGCCCCTAAAACCATAGAAAAGTTAGCAACATTTGAGCCTATAATATTTCCTATACCCATCTCTGCATTTCCATTTTTTACGGCAGTTAAAGAGACTACAAGTTCAGGCAAAGAAGTACCGAGTGCGATAAGAAACAATCCGATAATCCACTCGCTTACACCAAACACTCTAGCTATATTTGTTCCGCTCTCAACAACAAAATTTGCACCGCCAATGGTTAGTACAAATCCTACGCTCAAAAGCAGAATAGTTTTTGACCAATTAAACTTCTCTTTAACTAAATCTTCGTCTATTGCATCTTCAAAATCATCTTTTGGACCAGTAAACAGAAATATAATATATGAAACCATTATTAAGAGAAATAAAACCCCATCAGCTCTGCTTATAGTGCTATCTTGAATCATCAACATGAAAACAACAACAGGCACTGCAATCCAAGCACTATCTTTTTTAAAGATGTCTCGCTCTGGGTTCATATTTTTTGATATAAAAAACACAACTCCTAAAATAAGTGCTATATTGAAAATATTGCTACCGACAACATTCGCTATAGCCATCTCACTTTTGCCTCCATATGATGCCATCATTGAAGCCGCCATCTCTGGCATTGAAGTTCCAAACGCTACAAGAGTAGCACCGATAACGTAGTGTGATATATTGAAATGAAGAGCTATTCTTTGTGACTCGTTTATAACAAAATCTGCTCCATAAATAAGCGCAGCCATCGCAACTGTAAAAATGATAAAATCCATATACTCTTAGCCCTCTGTTCTAATTATTAAGCTTTGAGGCAAATTAAAATCTTTTATAATTTTTGCCTCCTCTTCTCGCATCTCTCCATCGTCAACTTCGTGGTCATATCCAAGAAGATGAAGTACTCCATGTATAAAAAGAAGCGCAAATTCATCATCATTTGTGTGCCCAAGCTCTTTTGATTTCTCTTGTATGAACGAGGAGCATATAACGATACTTCCTAAAGGACTAAGCGGCATTTCCTCATAAGGAAAACTTAATACATCTGTTGCTTTATCAATGTTTCTATGAGTTTTGTTAATCTCTCTCATCTCGTTTTCATCTGTAATAATCAACTCTATTTCTTTATTGCTAAGAGAAGAGGCGATAGCTTCTATCGTCTCTATTTGGAGGGTTAGCGAGGTTCTGTTGTCAAATTCTATCAAGTTATATACTCTACCTTAACCAGCTAAATTTAGGTTAGTCCCTAACCCTGTTTTTTGTGCAACATCTTTTTGAGATGCTTCTTTTGCTGATTCTAAAACTTTTAAGACATCTCGCTCTTGTATCTCAGTAGCTTTTTTGATAGCTTCTACTCCAACTGATGATTGAGTAGTTGTATTTGATGATGAAACTTCCATGATATCCCCTTTTCTTTTGAATATTAGGGCATTATATTAGGTATTGCATTTAATGAAGGTTAAAATAATATGCTAGAATTGCTTTATGAAATTAGAAAATAAAAAAGCAATTTGCATTATGAGTGGCGGAATGGATTCCACACTAGGGGCCTATATGGTCAAAGAGATGGGCTATGAGATTATAGCTTTGCACTTTAATTATGGGCAAAGAACTATGGATAAAGAGCTATCTTGTTTTAAGAAGATATGTGACGCACTTGATGTTAAGAAGAGCTATGTCCTAGATTTAGATTTTTTCTCTCAAATAGGAGCATCAGCTCTTACAGATAAAAGCATAGAAGTGCCTACGAATGGCGTAGAAGAGGGCGTTCCAGTTACTTATGTGCCATTTAGAAATGGTATATTTTTAAGTATATCAAGTGCGTTAGCAGAAAAAGAGGGTGCAGAAATTATCTCTATCGGCGTTGTACAAGAGGATAGTAGCGGTTACCCAGACTGTACAGAATCTTTCATCGCCAGTATGGAGAAGAGCATAAGTCTAGGTACAAAAGATGAGACAAAAATTAAAATATATATGCCTCTAGTTCATCTTAGTAAATCTCAGATAGTTGAACAAGCACTTAGACTTAATGTTCCACTTGAACTTACTTGGAGTTGTTATAAAGATGAAGATAAAGCTTGTGGAGTTTGTGATAGCTGTCGTCTGAGACTAAATGGATTCAAAAGAGCAAATGCAAAAGACCCAATTGAATACAAGTAAGATAAATTTTAACGATTTGGAGATTTTGCATCTACAAAAACCAACTCTAAAAAATAGTTACATAAGTGTAAAAAAAAATGGAGAGATACTCCTTAAAACCCCAAAAGTATCTAGCGCATTTGTTCAAAAACTTCTTATTCAAAGAGAGCCTTGGATAAGAAAACAGTTGAAAAATATAGAGTCTTTTAACTCTTTGAGTATAAATTTTCAAGATGAAGTTTTACTATTTGGTGAGATTTTTAGTATCGATAGTGATGAAGCAGAGGAGCTTAGAGAGTCTCTTGCAAAAATTGACACTTCAAATGAAGAGGCTATTTTAAAGTGCTATTATAGATTTTATAAAAGTTTTGCAACTTTTTACTTAACGCAAAGAGTAGAGTATTTTGCAGAGGTTATGAAACTTAGTTTCAGTGAGATAAAATTTAAGAAAATGCGAAGTAGATGGGGAAGTTGTAGCTCTAGAGGGGTTATAACTTTAAATATAGAACTAGTAAAGATAGATAAAAAACTTATAGATTTTATAGTAGTCCATGAGCTTTCACATCTTGTACATATGAATCACTCAAAAAAATTTCACGCTCATGTTTGTGAGTATATACCAGAGGCAAAAGCCCTAAACAGAGAGCTTAAAGCGATTCATCTTTTATAAAGTATTCGGTGTTGTATCTACTTGATGGTGACCACATCATCCATCCGTTAGTATTAATCTCCTTGGTTGCTCTTATCTGCTCTTTTATCTCAAACTCTCCATAGCGACGCTTTTCATGTGCATAATCTTTAAAGTATTGTAGCCATGGTCTAACTCTCTTTGTATCAATTCGATCTTCAATATTTTTAATACTTCTGTAAATTACTGCATGAGGATGATTTGATGGATTTTTAAAATAAAATGAACCACTTGCAAATCCAGATGGATAGAGCATTGGAGCTAAATAATCTACATGCGCCTCCATTGAACTCACTGTTTGACCAATATTGTTGTCATCTTTTGTCCAGCATATGTTTCCATAAGTGTCCGCCGAAATAAAGACACCATATTTTCTAAGTCTATCTTGTGCCAAATTTAAAAAATCGCCAATTGCTTTTATACGATTTTCTTGTGTGCTCTCTTTTGAGTAAAGTAGTCCATCTTTCGCAGGAAATCGTACATAGTCAAAATTTATCTCATCAAAGCCTACTTTTGCAGCTTCTTGTGCAATTGAGATAATGTAGTTATGCGCTCTTATGTCAAATGGATCAACCCATGCCATATTATCGTGGTTTCTCCAGATAGTTCCATCTCTATTTTTTATTGCATAATCTACATTATTTGTAGCTTGAAGTTCATCTTTGAACGCCACTATTCTTGCAATTGTATATATATTTTTAGTTTTTAGAAGTGACATAAACTCCTGAATATCTCTATTTATGACACTTTTATCAGCACCATATCTGTTTGCTTGTTCAAAAGATGTCTTAAATGAGGTATATCCATACTCATTCTTAACATCAACAACAACTGTATTTATCTCAGTATCATCTATTATTTTTAAAATATCTCTTAGCTTTGGAGATTTATTACTTGTATGCCAAAAACCCAAATATAGAGCTTTTACAACGATAGGTTCTAGTTTAAAAACACTACCTTTTGAATCTAGTGTAATTTTGTATGGTCTATATCCACATGCTTTTACATGTAATGGTCTCTCAAGACTATTTATCGTAAAACTCCCATTGATATCACTTTTAACACTTAAAACAGAATCGCTGATAGTTACATCTTTTATAGGTTTTAAGCTAACTGCATCAATGATATTTGCGCTAAAAGAGGCAAAAAGTATGTTTTGTAAAAGTAGTGAACTTAGTAGAAAAATTTTCATTAATTTATCTTTTCTTATAAGTTATCTAACATTTAAAAAGTATCGAAGACTAGCATCGCTCCACTCTTTAGAGAGACTTAGATGTTTTTGTATAGATTCATTTACTATCTCAAAATCTCTATTTTTTTGACTAAGCTCATTAAGAACTTCTTTGAGAGCAACTTTTCCAGCTTCAATTACATCAACAGGAAACTGTTTTATCTCTATATTTAATTCGCGAAGGCGCTTGAGTGCATGAATATTTTCATAGTGAAACTCGTACGTCATATTTGAGTTCATCTCATTAGATGCCACTTCTATCATACTTTTATGTTCAGATGCTAATTTATTCCAGAACTGCTTATTGAAAGTAAGTTCAAGTATAGAGCCTGGTTCATGCCATCCAGAGTAGTAATATGGCGCTACTTTATAAAATCCCATCTTTATATCAAGGGCAGGTCCAACCCACTCAGTAGCGTCAATTACACCTCTCTCAAGAGAAGTATAAATCTCTCCAGCGGGAAGAAGGACAGAGTTTACACCCATCTTTGAAAAAACCTCTCCACCAAGTCCAGGAATCCTCATCTTGAGTCCATTCATATCTGAGAGCGAATTTATCTCTTTTCTAAACCATCCACCCATTTGGATATTTGTATTTCCACCCATAAAAGGGTAGAGGTTGTACTTTGCATAGTGCTCTCTCCATAGCTCTAGACCTCCGCCAAAAAGCATCCATGAGTTTATCTCTTCAGAAGTAAAACCAAAAGGGATACCACTATATAGTGAAAAGGCGCTATTTTTTCCCTTCCAGTAGTATGGACCAGAGTGAAAAGCATCTATCTGCCCACTACTTGCGGCATCAAACACGGCAAGGTCTGGAACAAGTACATTTTTAGGATAGATTTTTATCTCTAAAGAGCCACCGCTTATATCATTGACTCTTTGTGCAAATTTCTCAACACCAACGCCCATTATTGGAAAACTCCCAGGCCAACTTGTCGCTAGTTTTATAACAGTTTTTTTATTTCTATTTATGTTTACTCTTTTTTCATCACCACTTTTAGCTTTTGGATGCTTAGAGTAGTCAATAGCCTCTCGATTGGTATCATTGCATCCGCTTAGCGCTAATGCCGCTGATGCAGTAGTAGCGGTTGTTATAAAATCTCTTCTGTTCATGGGGTTGTACCTTAAAAATCTATTGTTAGTTGTGTTTGACTTACAAGTGGTCTGCTTAAAATTGACTTATCAACACCTACAATTAGGGCAAAGTTAAACAGCGTATTTCTTAAAATATTTATAATCTCTTTTTCGTTTTTATATCTTAATATATTTTTACTATCTTTTGAGTCTGTTCCATAAGGCAAGATAAAAATTGTATTTGCCCATGAAGCATGACGCTCTAAAAAAGAGATTTGCTCTTCTATAAGCTCTATATTTGGCTCAAAAATAAGTACCTTATCGCTTGTGCCAAAGTTTTTTATCTCAAATCTTTTATTTGTAAATACTGGCTCAAAATGTTCAATCGGAGTGAATTTTTTTAGTTTATACTCAACTTTTAGAGTTTTATATAGATGTAAAAGCTCTTCTAGGTAAGGAATAAAAAATGGTGAAATAAGCTGTCTCTCATAAAAAACATTGTCATATATAAAAGATGTTTCAAAAAGAGTCTGCTCCATTATCTCAATTGGCTCAAAAGTTGCAATTGGCATTTTTTTGATAACAGCAAATATATCTTTAGCGGTCAAAGCAGAGCTAAAGAGTAAGGTAGTGCCTATTTCTGCTTCTGAAATAGTTCTAAAAATAGATCTTAAATCTCCAGAAATAGTACGGAAGTTCGGCAGTGTTATCACTTGCATAGAGAGTTTTAGGATAATCTCGTTGCACTCATAAGCAACAATCTCTCTCTCGATAGTTTTAAAACGAATAAGTTTTTTAAGAGCGCTATCTAAGCTATCTGCTTTAATCCAAGCAATTTCATTATCACTAATTTGTGCAGGTTTATCAAAGATAACCCCATAAGCACCGTTCTCAACTGCAAGTGGAATATCTTGCGTGTTATACGCAAAAAAAAGGTCACCTCTCTTTATCTTGAGCGCTTCAAAAACAATATTTTCAAAGCTATGAACACAAGGCTCATTGATAATGGTAGTTTGAGTAAGTGCTAGAAAGTTTTCAAGTCTCATCCAATTGGCGTGCCTACTTTTTTAGGTTTCTCAGGTCTGATTAAACATAGACCATCTTCATCTTTAGCAGCAAGAAGCATTCCCTCTGAGACCATTCCCATAAGTTTTGCAGGTTTTAGGTTGGCAACAACACAAACTTGAGTGTTTATTAGAGACTCTGCACTATAAAACTCTCTTATTCCAGCTACAACTTGTCTGAGTTTTTCTTCACCCAAATCAACTTGAAGCTTTAGAAGTTTTTTACTTTTTTCAACTTCCTCTGCCTTTATTACAGTTCCAACTTTAAGAGAAGTTTGAAAAAATTGCCCAATTTCTATAAGATTGTCATCTTCACACAGACTTTGCTCTGCAGCCTTCACGCTCTCTTTTGTAATATTTGGTTGAGCAAGTGGAGCCTCAGCCATAAGCGGTTCTTCAACACGAGGAAATAGCGGTGGAACTGGCTTGATATTAAATAGTTTTAGTAGTTTTTTCTCTACTATAAGCTCATTATAGCTCTCATGGGAAATAGCGAAGTTTAGGGCATCCGCAATAGTATTTGTAGTGTTTGGCATGATTGCGTGGAGCATAAGAGAGGCTTTTGCTAAGATATTTGCAACAAGAGCTACAGTAGCTAATGCTTCATCTTTTTTATCATCTTTCATCTTAACCCATGGAGCATGCTCTTCAATAGCTTTGTTTCCAATAGAGAATAGCTTCCATAGCTCTTCTAAGTAGCGATGTGTCTGAAAGTTTTGCATAAAAGCATCAAGAGAATCAAGTACGACATTCATCGCATCAATCTCTTTTTTATGATATTTTAAAACATCCACACTATCTATCTCAAAGTCTGAGTATTTGCCACTCATCCCGATGATACGGTTTAGTAAGTTTCCCAAATCATTACTAAGCTCAGAGTTTATTCTATCTATGAATGCTCTTTGAGAAAAGTCTCCATCTTGACCAAATGGAACCTCTCTAAGCATAAAGTATCTTAGGTTTTCTGTTCCATACACGTCAGCAACTTGTTTTGGAGAGATAACATTTCCTTTTGATTTACTCATCTTCTCACCATCTCTAGTCCACCATCCATGGGCACCTATGTGTTTTGGAAGAGGCAAATCTAGGCTCATTAAAAATGCTGGCCAGTAAATCGCATGAAAACGGAGTATATCCTTTCCAACAAACTGCACAGATGCTGGCCAATAACGCATATTTTCTTCTGTAGTTCCATATCCAAGAGCTGTTATATAGTTCATAAGAGCATCAAGCCAAACATACATAACGTGTTTGTCATCTTTTATCGATTCTGGCATACCAACACCCCATGTAAAAGATGTTCTTGTGACTGACAAATCTCTAAGTCCGCCTTTTACAAAGTTTATAACTTCATTTGCACGAGAACGTGGAAGGATAAAATCAGGATTCTCTTCATAGTGCTTTAAAAGGGCGTTTTCATACTTTGAGAGTCTAAAAAAGTAGCTCTCCTCTTTGACGATATTTGTACTTCTACCGCAATCAGGGCAAAATTCGCCATCTACTAGTTGAGTTTCAGTAAAAAAAGTCTCACAGCTTACGCAGTAGTGACCTTCATAAAAATCTTTATATATATCACCTTTAGCATACATAACTTCAAAAGCTCTCTGCACACCTTTTTTATGGGACTCATCAGTTGTACGAATAAACTTATCGTAACTTATCTCAAACTCATCCCAAAGATTTTTAAAAGTAGCGCTTATCTCATCTGCAAACTCTTGTGTTGGTTTAGAATTCTTTTGAGCAGACTCTTCTATCTTTTGACCATGCTCATCTGTACCAGTTAAAAAATAGGTATCTTCACCTTTAAGCTTCTCGTATCTAGCCATAGTGTCAGCTATGAAAGTAGTGTATGCATGCCCAATATGCGCCTCTCCGTTAACATAGTAGATAGGTGTTGTAATATATTTACTCAATTTTTATCCTTAAAATTCAAATTTAAAACTCAAAGCCACCAGTATCTCCCTTGGACATACTGTTATAAACCGCTTTAACATAATCAGATCTAAGCTCACAACTAAAATAAAGCTCACATTTACTGCAACTTTTAAGATTTTTTGTTTGCTGACAATTTTGAAGTTTTGCAATCATCTCAACAAGATAAATTTCAAACTTATCTAACTCTTTACTATTTATGCTTTGCATAAACTTCTCTTACTCTTTGTATCTCATATTTTGAGCCAAAAAAGCATGCAGAAGTATCATGTATATGTGCATATTCAAGATCCATTAAATCATTCGTGCCATCAATCGCTTCTCCACCAGCTTTTTTAAACACAAAAGCAAAAGGGAAAACTTCAAAAAGCTTTCTAAGTTTTCCATCTGGCTTGTCAGAAGTGTTTGGATAACTAAAAAGACCACCGCCTTTTAGCAGTATTTGGTGCAAATCTGGAACCATTCCGCCAGAGTATCTTAGGCGATAGCCCTCACTAAATAGGCCATCAACCATCTCTTTGTGGTAAGGTTCCCAGTTTTGCTGTGTTCCGCCAGGCGCATTTAGTTTACCTTTCTCATTAAGGCGAATCTCTTTTACAAACTCAAATTCTCTGCCTTGAAGAAGATGCAGCTTTGCTTTGTTGTGCGCAAATACCATCTCAACGCGAGGACCAAAGACAACATAACATGAAGCAACCATATTTTTTGCCCCAAACGCACCTTCATATATTCCAAAAATAGAGCCAACACTAAGATTTACATCAATCAAAGATGAGCCATCAAGTGGATCATAAGCAATAAAGTATTTGCCATCTTTATGCAAAAGTACTTCTTTTTCTTTCTCTTCACTTGCAATTGTGTGAATTGAAGCAACATGCGAAAATTCCTCTTCAATTATCATGTCGCATTTTATATCGAGCTGAAGTTGAGTCTCTCCAGAGCTGTTCTCTTGTTGAGAATAGCCTATATCTTTAGTGTCTATCGCATCTTTTATTCTTATAGCCGTTCTTTGTATCGCACTAAATATATCAGTCATCTATTTAAACTTCCTTTGCATTTTTTAATATCCACTCTATTACATTTTGGCAATTGTTTATGTCTAAAATAGCAACATGTTTTGGAAAATCATACTTATTCATATCTATACTTCCATCAGTAGCTAAAGCATCCATATATGGAAAATACTCAGCATCTAGAGAATCTCTAAAGACACTTATTCTAGGAAGAGGTAGGTTTTTAAGACCTTCAACTAATAAAATATCAAACTTGTCAAAGAGTCTAATCATCTCATCAAGCTCTTTGTGTCTTTGAGAAAAGTATGTTGTACGATTTGGAGAAGTTACTATAACTTCCGCACCAGTATCCGCAAATTTGTAACTATCTTTGCCCTCAACATCAAAACGAGCTTTATCTTTTGGGTCATGTTTTATAATGGCAACATCCATTTTATACTCATGTATAAGTTTTCTTGCGACTTTGAGAATAAGCGTAGTTTTTCCACTATTTGATGGGCCTGTAAATGCAACTGCTAATCTTTTTTTCAATATACCAACCCTCTTATAAATTAAGTGATTATACAAAATAGTCTTTAAAAGGTTGTTTAATAAGATATAATTCGTACACTATTTTTGGGGATTTAAATGAAATTTTTTTTACTTTTTTTTACTTTATTGATACTTTTTAGCGGATGTTCTAAGAAAAACGCTTTTTTTGCATTTAAAATGGATAGAACAAAAGAGCTCAGTGCTGCAAGTCTTCAAAGCAGTAAAATAGTCTCAAAAGAGGGCGAAGTAAGAGGGGTTTTATCTTCTATATATCTTAATGAAGTCTATCCAGAATCATTTAATGGATATGAATATTTCATAGTTTTTTTATATCTAAAAGAGACAAAAGAGCTTTACAATCCAAACACTACTTCTCAGAGTAATTTGAAACTAACTATGAACTCACAATTGCCGATAAAGGTAGAAAAACTACCTAAAGAGAATCAATTTTCACACCTTATTGATAGAAGAAATGATTGGAATGATTGTTATATAGTAGCATTTGAACAGGCAGAATCGATGAATCTTTCCATAGAAGACAATCAATCCTCATCTGCTGTAATATTAAAATACACAAAAGATAAATAGTTTATAACGCATGCAAAAGAGAGCTAAGTAGCACTATAACTATCTGTAATCCAACAACGATAATCAGTGGTGCCAAATCCAAGCCATTAAAATCTGTCTTTATATATCTTCTAACTAACGCATAAGCTGGATTTGTAACTCTATATAAAAACTGAACGATAGGGTTGAATGGATCTGGATTTACAAAACTAAGTAGTGCAGCAATAATTACCACCCAAATATATATATTTATTATCCCAATTGCAATTGAACCAATACCTTGAAATATTTCTATTAAAATACTCATTTTACAATCTCCCCTAAATAATTTTTAATATGTTTATATACGGCTGCAATATCTGGACCATGCTCTGAGCCCATTAGAAGAATTCTTAGAGGTTTAAAAAGATTTTTTCCCTTAAATCCAGACTCTTGCATGATGTAGTTTTTAAAATCATCATACTCTTCAAAGTAGGGCGCTTTTTTTATAATCTCAACTATTGCTTGTGCATACTCTTTAAACTCATCAGGGATATTTTTTTGCGCAAAAATTAGTGCTATTTTGGCTCTCAACTCTTTTGTCGTACTAGCTTCTTCAAGATATATTTTTGCAACTTCACCAATTTGTGCATCTGCAAAGCCAACATATCTTGAGAGTTCTTTTGCGTCTAACATTTTAAGATGCTCTTTATTTATATGTTTTAGCATATTTAAATCGAAACGGGCAGGGGACTTAGATATATTGTCCAAACTAAACCACTCTATAGCTTCTTGCATAGTAAATATCTCTTTTGGCGGCTTATTTCCTATTAATATTAAATAATTTGCGATTGCAGATGGAAGATAACCCTCTTCGAGAAGCCACTTTACGCTAGATGCGTCATCTCTTTTACTCATTTTTTTACCATCATCATTTAAGATAATTGGTAAATGTGCATACTCTATATTTTTACCATAACCTAGGGCTTCTCTTATAAGAATTTGCTTTGGAGTATTGCTTACATGGTCTTCACCCCTTATAACTAGTGAAATATCACTTAGCATATCATCAACCGAACATGCAAAATTATACATTGGTGTTTTATCTTGTCTCATTATAATAAAGCTATCTATATCGTTTGGCTCAAATTTAATCTCACCCTTAATATGGTCTTTTACTATAATTGGCTCAAGTGGTTTTTTTATTCTAACCGTAAAAGGATTTTCATTGTCTATAACAAGTTCATCAGGAAGCGAGGCACATGCATCGTCATATCTGTAGGCAGTTTTACTATCTTTTGCTTCTTGTCTTTTTTTATCTAGCCAATCTGATGAGCAAAAACAGTTAAAAGCTTTTTTTTCATGCAGAAGTTGAAGTGCTATAGCTCTATGAAAACGGAAATTCTCACTCTGATACATAACCACAGAGTAATCAATTCCAAAAAGATTTAATATATCTAGTATCTCTTTATCTTTACCTTCTATATTTCTATCTTTATCTGTATCTTCTATTCTTATTACTAAATCTTCTTTTCTCTGTTTTGAGACAATATAGTTAAATATGGCAACTCTTAAATTACCTATATGCATATCACCTGTCGGACTTGGAGCAAATCTTAACATTAAAAATCCTAAAAATAATTTTTGTGATTTTATCGCAATTTAGCTGAGGAGAGGTTTTTTATCAGGCGTTGCACTTACTATTCGCCAATTCTAAAAATAGGTGCAATTTTGTAAGTTCTTTGGGAATTCGTCTACGATAGTATATTTTTTTGTTTCATTCAAAGAAGTATTTGCCAATAATTGAGTACTGTTTGTGAACCAAAAAGCGTACTAAATAGTAATATCTTGAAAATTAATTTATAGAAGTGTTTAAAGTAGGGGAGTTTTAGTAAAAAGTGGTGACCCCGAGGAGAATTGAACTCCTGTAACATGGATGAAAACCATGGATCCTGACCGCTAGACGACGGGGCCACTTTACAGCGTTTTTTTCAGTTTTAATTACTGAGCCGAAATTATATAGATTTTATTCTTAATAAAATATAAAATTTCAAAAAAAGCCCAGTATTTTTTTAATTATTCATAAAAACTACGGAGGGCTCTTATGATAACGGCGTTTTTAGAGATACTCTCTGCCTTAGCATTTTCATTTACAATCTCATATAAATCTAATGGAAGAGATATAGAGAATGTTTTTGTCTCTATTTTTTTCTTTTTAGCTACCATAGCAACAACGCTTGTTAAAAGTTCTATAATTTTTTTTGTATCAATTGGTTTTTGAATAAAGCTATTTACACCAACTTCAATTGATTCTGATATTTTCTCTATATCATTACTTGCAGAGATAACAATAATGATTTGAGTAGGGTTAATCTCACGAATTTTACGTGAAAGTTCTATCCCATCCATTTCAGTCATTATAATATCTACGAAAACAACATCTGGAGCCGATTTCAAATAAGCCTCAAGTGCTTCTTTTCCATTAAAACATGACTTTACATCTGAAAAAAAGTTTTTAAAAGTAGAGCTCAATAACTCATTTGCTACTTTCTCATCTTCAACAACCATAGCTGATAGTTTTTTAGTTTCTTGTGTTAGTTGTACTAAATCCACATTAGACATTGCACGATCCTTTTTATATATAATGGAGAGATTATAGCAGATAATTGGGTAACAAATCAAACTGTTTTTGGTTAATAAAAACTACACTTATTCAATTATATTTTTTAAATGTCTCCAACCACTCTAAATCAGACTCTTTTGCATCTTCTTTTTGATAAAGTAGCGAATCTATAATATTAAGTAAAGTTTGCTCATCCATAAATTCCAATAAATTAGGATTTATAGCTGTTTTATGAATGTCTTCATAGCTGTTTAGCAGATTTTGAATGTCATTAATTAGTAGTTCTTTTCTATCCATGTGTTTTATAGCTCTTCTTTTATTGTATTAAGATAAATTTATATAATGATTAACATAATGTAAATTCTATTAAAAAAAATATGCCTAAAAGTGCCTATTATTTTCGCTTTGCTCTTCTATAGAAAGAGGCAAAAATGTATTTAACTCCACAAAACTTAAAGCGATATTTCAAATCACTTTTAACTCTCAAAAGATGATTTAACTAGATTATACAATAATTCAGTCTCTCATTTTTTTTCATTACGCCAAAGATAGCAATAAAAGCTTTTTGCTGAATCAAGATTGGATATCAAAGAATATCTAATATCTCTTAATATTAAAAGTAAGTCTAAATATGAATCTCCAATTAGAGCATTATGCAAGTGTTATAGAGTCTAAAATGTAAATTTGGGAGCTAATTTATCTTTGTTTGACAATAGTAGCAGTTACGCCACGGTTACAACTAAAAAGTAAATAGAATGAATAATAGGTACAACGTAAGCCGAGTTTTGTTTTGATAGCATTAATCTACTTTACTGCTCACGCAGTAACTCTAGCGAAACAGTAGCGAGAAAATCTGCGACAAAGCGCAAATTTCCATATAAGAGGCTGACCATCTGTTTCTTGCTGCCATGTTGGGTTTACAA